>CAZBSX010000167.1:0-4369 GCA_964494305.1 uncultured Legionella sp.
GCGATAGGTTTTGACTGTGATGTCGATTCCTCTGGTGAAGCATACTTTTGAGTAGGCCGAACCGGCGACAATACGTCGATTCCTCCTTTACGCACTGGAGTTCCAAGTGGATCTCTTTTAATATGAGAAAGCGTCAGCCTTCTGCATTCTTCCAGAAACACACGATTATCATTGTGACGCTCACTAGCATATTTATCCAACATTGCTATAAAACGCGTGTCACCTGCAACGAACTTTTTAAGCCGCTGAATGACGATGTCTTGCATACTACTCATATCAAGTTGCGAGCTAGCCATCATGGATGCGCTTCCCCATTCAGACTCATTATCTCGTACTACCTCGTCGTCTACGTCTTGAACTTCTGTGCAAATATGAGTACTTAATTGGTCAAAGCCAGTATTATTTTTTGAAGAAACCTTGATATAATTGACTAAAGATTGGGTTTGAATAGACTCTATGAAATTCAATACCATCTCATCAGAAACAGCAGGGGGTGTACCCTCATCATGACGCGTCCCAATAAGCGTAATGCGAGCATTAGGTGCTATCTTGGCCAGATAAGTCATATCCCAACACAACGCCAAATCCTTAGGATCTTGCATGTTAAAGATTAAACAAATTTGATCGGCTGTAGAAAAACTCTTTTTCAGTATGTTTTCAGCAACATTGTGTCCTAGATCAACATATTGTACTTGCAGATCAGCATCAACATATTTTTTTACCTGAGGTACAGCCGCAATGGTTGGTGTATGCTTGCTTGCAAATTCTTTCTCTAATAATCGATTGAGTACCTGAGTTTTTCCTGCGTTTGTATCACCATATAAGACTACTTTTATTTTTTTCACGTTTATTATTCCTCTTATTCTTATTGAGTAGGTTATTGGAATCGCGACATTAATCATTTCTTGCATTGGAAGCAAGCTTTTTAAGATGAAAATTGAAAAAATATAAAACACATACTGCGAAATAATTCGTCACAATTTTTTAAAATATGGCATTAAAATTGTAATAAGTTCATGCTATACTCGCCGATTTTGCTAACCTAATAGGAATAATAAAGTGCATTCATCATTAGAAATTAATCCGAGTAGACAGACAACACAAACTCTTTCAAAACAAGACTTAGAAGCCCATCTCAAGCAACTCTATACTAAGCATGGTGTCGATGCTGATAATCTTGAAATTGCTCAAACACTTTTTGATCTCGGCACAGTCGAAAACGACGTAGACATCGCAATCGATTATCTTTCTACCGCATTATTCATGTATCGCACGATATACAGTGAAGATGGGATTGAAATACACCCCAATATCGCCCAGACCCTATATCGGCTTGGCGAGATACGACTGGTAAAGAAAGACTATACCCATGCCAGAAACTCTTGTGAACAAGCGTTTGCAATGTATCAAGCCTTTAACAACGACGAGCCAATATATCTCGATACCATTGCACAGATATTGGAAATGTTGCATACAATCTGTAGTGCACAAGAAGATTTCAGGGCTGCATCAGAATATGCATCACAATCAACGACCACACTCCGGAGGCTCATAATTCACACTCCGACTACGACTACGGCTGAAGTGACAGAGGAGGAGGATCATACCGCCACCGCGCAAGTCGTATCGGCTCCCAGAGCAGGACAGTCCAGCAGCAGTAGCCTGGCCACAACATTTGACTCATCTGCCAGAAGAACACCTCCAAGAGCAAGCCCATGCTGTTTTGGTCTATTTAATAGCTGTTTTGGTAAACCCGATAGCAACACCAACAACCAGCAACCAGACGTAATAGCATCGCCAATACGCAATATAGTGAACAATCCAATGAACAGGTCATCATAAATACCGCAACTCATTTAGAATAGGAGCAGGTGTAGCCCGCAAGCAGCACAACAGATTGCGGGCTCACCAACCGATTGCATCTAAATCCGTCGTTGAATATGAGCACTCGACATGATTTTAGTCGCGATCTCTTCAATTGAAAAATAGGTTGAATCCAAAAAAGGAATTTTTTCGTGTTGATAGAGTGATTCTGCTTCTCGAACTTCGCACCGACATTGTTCGAAGGAAGCATATGCCGTATTGGGACGACGCTCAGATCGGATCGATTGGAGCCGGACTGGATCAATCGTCAAGCCAAATAATTTGGCCCGAAAAGGCTGCAAGATCGCAGGTAATTGATGCCGCGATAATTCATCCATCGTGAACGGATAGTTCGCAGCAAATGCGCCGAACTGGAGCGCCATATACAAGCAACTTGGCGTTTTACCACAGCGCGATACGCCAATTAAAATAATGTCGGCTTGTTCATACCCATCAATTTTCATGCCATCATCATAGGTCAGTGCATAATTCACCGCATCAATCCGTTGGTGATAACTTGCATTATCTGCGGCATGCGCGCGCCCCACAGTATCCGACGCTTTGATGCCAAGCTCCTCTTCCATGGGCGATAAAAACGTATCGAATAAATCAAATACACAAGCTGAACTGGTTTTTAAACACGCTCCGATCTCAGGGTTCACCAAAGTCATAAATACCAAGGGTCGTAATGCAGAGTTCGCACAATAATGTTCAATCTCATCACAAATGGCTTGGACTTTGGCAATCGTATCCACAAAAGGATAAATTTTCTTTTCGAATTCGACCGATTCAAATTGTGACATCAAACTATGACTTAAAGACTCCACTGTAAGCCCTGTCCCGTCGGAAATCATAAATACCAAGCGTTTTTTTGCATT
Organism: uncultured Legionella sp.; assembly: GCA_964494305.1. Taxonomy (GTDB): domain Bacteria; phylum Pseudomonadota; class Gammaproteobacteria; order Legionellales; family Legionellaceae. Next base: position 2,742 of record CAZBSX010000167.1, read on the forward strand.
AGCCATGCCATAGCTCCATAAAACGAACAACGGGCATAGCAGCCAAAGTCTCTAAATCCGCTACTTGCGCCAAGATATCCGTCACCCGTGCTTCTGGATAATGGGATAATAAGTTTTGACGACATTTGGCGATCAGCAAAGGCAAGCCTTCGCTACGCCGACGCGGGTGGCCTAATGGGTATTCAATCGTAATCGATTCCGTTTTACTGCCATCCTTAAACACAATTTGCATACGATTGGCAATCGAGCGCAAATCGGGCGCATGATAATCTGCAGAAAACTGCTTATCTTCTTGGACATGCATTTTAGCGCGTAAGTGATCAATTCTCGGATCACGGGCAATCTCATCTTCATAATATTCTGCTTTCAGATCGCCAAACAACAATGCCACTGCGACCATATATTGCAAACAATGATCACGGTCTGCTGGATTATAGAGTGTGCCTTCTTTCGAAATAATTCGAATTGCTGACTCGTGCGTGGTCAATTCGATGGTTGCGATCTCATCCCAACGATTGCGTACAGCTGAATGTAAGTTCAGCGCACATTCAACCGCCGTTTGCGCATGGAATTCAGCAGGGTAGGCAATCTTAAATAACACATGCTCCATCACATATGAACCATAAGGCCGCTGCAATGTGAATGCTCGCCCACCAAAAGAAACATCGTAAAATCCCCATTTCGGTGCAGTTAACGCACTCGGATATCCCATTTCACCTTGTTGCGAGATGAGTGCCAGGCGAACTGCGCGAGCGGTTGCATCTCCAGCTGCCCACGATTTTCGTGATCCCGCATTCGGTGCATGTCGATACGTTCGTAAGCTTTGTCCATCGACAAACACTTGAGACAAACACCGTAAGATCATGTCTCGATCCCCGCCCAATAAAACACAGACCACCGCTGCAGTGGCCAATTTGACGAGAATGACGTGGTCGAGTCCCACGCGATTAAAACTGTTTTCTAATGCCAGGCACCCTTGAATTTCATGCGCTTTGATCATCAAGGTTAAGACTTGCTGCATCCGTAAGGGTTCTTGTCCTGCACGTTCATATTGACGCGCCAAATAATCTGCCACCGCTAAAATTCCGCCCAAATTATCTGAAGGATGCCCCCACTCCGCAGCCAACCAGGTATCATTGAAATCTAACCAACGCACCATCGTGCCAATATTAAACGCCGCTTGCACAGGATCTAATTCATAAGCAGTCCCTGGCACACGTGCACCACCCGCCAATTCTGCGCCTGGAACAATCGGTCCAAGTAATTTTATGCATTCAGGAAAACTCAGCGCTAAGATGCCACACCCCAACGTATCCAATAAACACCAGCGCGCTGTCTCATAGGCCAATTGGCTTTGAATAGGCGTGGTTAAGACATAATCGGCAATAGCGACGAACACCTCATCGTAATCAGGTTTGATATTAGATTCTACGGCATGACTCATGTTAGCGCTCACCTATCGGGACAAAACGTTTGGGTTCAGGCCCAGTATATTCAGAAGATGGTCGAATCAAACGATTGTCAGCACGTTGTTCAAACACATGTGCTGACCATCCAGTGATTCGCGACAAGACAAAAATCGGCGTAAAAAACGGCGTTGGAATTCCGCAATAATGATAAGCAGAGGC
>CAZBSX010000168.1:0-4347 GCA_964494305.1 uncultured Legionella sp.
TCGCTTATGTTGCAGAGTCAACCAACGTTTGATATCGGCATCAGAATCCCCAAAGGCCAATACTGTACCACGACCCGCTTTTGCTAAAGGTGCAAATAACGCGTTGGCGGCCTTATCCGCCAATAATGGCATAACAGACACCGAATATCCTGCTACACCCAGGCGTTGAGCAGCTTCAACTGCTTCCGGAGAAGGTACCTGGCCAGTCAGCACCAAAATATCACCCGAGCTCAATCCAATATCAGTAAACAAGGCCTTGGATTCCAAAAGTGCTTGATCCAGACGATTCCCATCGACCGGAAGAATCGCTGGGCTTAAAGAGGCCAATAAGACATCGATGGTTTGCGCATCATCCGTTAAAGGCGATACTACAAAAGGTTCATTCGAATAGACCATCAAACCAAATTGCCCCGTACTGGGCTGGGCTAACAAATCATGAATTTTAAATTTGGCACGTGTCAGTCGATCAGGGGGCAAATCTTGCGTTAACATCGTACTGGATAAATCGAGCAAAATCACATGAGGATTCAGGTGTTGATAAGTCGGGACTGCAATTTTCGACCAAGTTGGGCCAGCGAGCGCCAAAACCATCCAGAAGATGCTGACACAGAACCAAACAACCACCGCGCAACGCCGTACTTGACCATGATAAATGAGTAAGGGTTGTAATAAATGCGCATCACATACCTTGGACCAAATGCTGACCTCGGTTTTACGCCGCAATATCCCGATCGCCATCAAAAATACCGGCAAGAGCATCCACAGCCATAGGGGCCGTAAAAAGTGGAATTCAGCCATGCTCAACCCCTCGGAATAGGTGTGTACGCCACAACCCACTGCGTGCTAACACTAGCACCAGCATGATCAATAACCCTGACGCTAAAAACCAAGGATAATACTCATACTGCGGTCGAACTTCCGCTTGATCTTGGGACACTCGAGTCATTTGATCGATAAACCCATAAATCCGCTCCAACGATGCTTGATCAGTTGCACGAAAATAGTGACCACCCGTGGTCTTTGCGACTTCTTTTAAAGTCGCTTCATCCAAATCTGCTGCGCCAGACATGCTTAAAAACAACCCGTCAAACGATCGGGGATCTAATGCGGAGTGCAGGCCAATAGTATTCACTTGAATGTGCTCACTGCGCGCTAAATCAGCGGCTTTGCGTGGAGATAATACGCCAGAATTAGACACGCCATCGGTCAGCAACACAATCATTCGACCTTCTGCAGGCACTTGCTGCAATCGTTTGATGGCCAAACCTAATGCATCTCCAATCGAAGTCGATTTGCCCGCTAAACCGACTGTAGCATCGTCAATTCGTTGCGCAACATTGCGCCGATCATACGTCAACGGCGTCAGCAAATACGCTTGCTCTCCAAATAAAATTAGGCCGATTTTATCGCCTACACGCTTGGCAACAAATTGCTTAGCCGCACGTTTCACTGCATACAGACGAGTTATGCGTCGGCCGTGATCCACCATATCATTGATGCCCATACTAGGAGAGATATCCAATGCCAAAATCATATTATAACTCTCACGAGCCAGCGGTCGCGGCGGCCCGACCCAACGTGGGCCAGCCAAAGCGATCACCCACAGACTCCAGGCCACGAGCAACCATAAAACATGTCGTCGTTGCGTCATCATCTTCCTATCTTGCGCAACGACGTCTTGCATGGCATGAAAAAAAGGAACTTTCAACGCTGCAGACACCTGCGCTCGCACAGGAGGCATCAGGACCCAAAGCAACAAAGGAATCGGCAAAAGCAACAAGGCCCAAGGCAACGCTAAACCAAACATGGTGTCCTCCGTTGTTTGATCCATTCGCGCGCCAAATAAAATAAACGCTGTAAATCATGGCCTTGTCCTGCTTGATACGGCCAAACTAACAGTGCATCTTCTGTACTTAAAAAATCTAATTGTTTGCTGGTTTGGTTTAAAAATAACAACCAATCTCTGCCGTACAAATTAGCGACCCTCTCGCGGGGGAAATACGCCAAAGCAACTCGTTTCAATAGCTCATTAATTGCCGCCGTGGTTGACTGGGTTGCCGAGGTATTGCGATAAGTTGCTTCATATTCAGCCAACATACGTAATGCAGCTCGCTTCACTTTGCCATGTCGATGCCAATACCATCCCCAGCCAATGATCGCCACCAAACTCGCGATGACCACGGTGATGAGCACGAGCCATCCTGGCGCCAAAGGCCAGATGCCCAACGGGTCGGGAAGATGAATATCGTGGAGTTGATTCAAGAGCGCGGCATCTGAGTTTTTCATGCTTACACGCTCGAACGTTGGGGGAACGTTTGTTTGACCAATAACGCCAAATTCATGTCACTCGTGACTTGGACATATTGCATTGGAATCCGCTGCATGTGTTGACGTACCGTAATCATCCGTTGTTCGCAATAAAATTGGTAGCCAAAGCGAACACTATCTATGCTGGTATCAACAATCACATTCGTCGTTCCATTTGTCATACCATAGACTTGAGGAAGCGGAGGCGCCAGTTCTAATGGGTCACAAATATGATAGGCCAGTAAATCATTGTGCCCGCTTAATCGTCTGAGTAATCGCTCATGCGTTGCATCCCAATGATAAAAATCAGAAATAACGACCACAATACTACCGGGTCGGATCAAGCGTTGCATGCGCGACAAGGCTTGATCGAATGCTGATTTTCCGTCTTGGTTTACAGATGGTGTACGCTGTGAATACTGGCTTAAGCCGGCCAGAAACGGCAAAATTCCAGCACGTCGGGTCCGCGGGGTAAATTCTTGATGAGCCAGTGGCGAATAGACCAATCCGCCAACACGATCCCCTTGTTTACCAGCAGTCCACGCCAAAATTGCAGCTAAGCGTGCGGCAATAACCGACTTGAATGCGACTCGCGTTCCAAAAAACATCGATGGATTAAAATCAACAATAATGAATACGGGACGTTCGCGCTCTTCTTCATACACCTTCACATGCGGTCGACCCGTACGTGCGGTCATCCGCCACTCCATATGTCGAATTTCATCACCCGCTTGATAATTACGCGCCTCAGAAAAATCCATCCCGCGACCACGTAATTTCGATTGATGCAGCCCGGATCGCGAAGCGTACCCTTTGGGCGGGTACCGCACGCGCTGAGCTTGTGAAGCGAGCGCAATCAGCTCGGTTATGCTTACGGCCAAGCCATGCATTATGCACTCCTTGCATAAGGACATTGTTGGGCCAAGGCCCAACCTACCATAAGAGGATTAAGGGACAGCCACGTGACGTAATAATTCGGTAATAAAGTCATCACAACGCACACCTTCTGCTTCAGCTTCATACGTTAACAAAATTCGATGACGCAACACCTCATGCGCGACAGCATGAATGTCTTCAGGCGTCACAAAATCTCGCCCTGCCAACCAAGCATGGGCTTTGGAGCACCGATCTAACGCTATCGTAGCACGAGGGCTCGCACCAAAACGCAACCAACGACCTAAGGTGTCACTATAGGGCGTCGGATGTCGAGTCGCAACCACCACTTGCACCAGATATTGTTCGAGCGCCGGACTGGTATGGACCTGCAAAACTTGTTGACGCGCTTGAAATAATATCGATTGCGATAAAGGCTTAATCAAAGGTTTCCCAGCATGCTGAGTTGGATTTTGTTGGGTTAAAGCTTCTTGGCGCGCCAAACGCAGGATGTCTCTTTCCACCAATTCATCGGGATAAGAGATCGTCACATACATCAGAAAGCGATCTAATTGCGCTTCAGGCAAAGGATACGTACCTTCTTGCTCTATCGGGTTTTGTGTCGCCAATACTAAGAACAATTCGGGTAAGGGATACGTTTTACTGCCAATCGTAACCTGCCGCTCTCCCATAGCCTCTAAGAGCGCAGACTGAACTTTGGCTGGGGCACGATTAATTTCATCCGCCAACACCATGTTATGAAAAATAGGCCCAGGAGAAAAAATAAAAGAACCATCTTCCGGGTGGTAAACATCGGTTCCGGTCAAATCGCCTGGCAATAAATCTGGTGTAAATTGTACGCGATGAAAGGAGCCCTCTACGCCCGCTGACAATTCTTTCACTGACCGAGTTTTCGCCAATCCAGGCGGGCCTTCAAGCAGCAAATGGCCATCCGCTAATAGTGCAATTAAGATGCGCGACATCAATTGTGCCTGCCCAAGCACTCGCGTATTCAAATACCGACTCAATTCGACAATTTGCTCTTGAACTGCTGTGACAGCACGATCTTTTGTCTGTTCCATCGCTACCTCACCATGATGTTACCGCAATGTACGGCATCGACTTATTGTTTTTATTCTTTTACAATTTCGATCTGGTCAGCTTGTG
>CAZBSX010000169.1:0-4347 GCA_964494305.1 uncultured Legionella sp.
GATGTAACCCTGCTGTCCCCTAAAAAACCCGCCATTTTGGCGGGTTTTTTTTGTTTGAATTCTATACTTTATCTACTATATCCAATATAGTAGAGTGCGTAATGTAGGTTGGGTCGTTCGGCCTAATAAGGCACGGATGTTGGGTTGAGCCACGCAACCATCGCGGAGAAAACCCCTGTACCTTGATTATAATGTGATCGCTTCTGATTTAACGCATAAAGGTTTTCATATTTTAGAAGATGCTGGATTATCCGCCCTAATATTAAAGGAGCGACTAGAATATCTCAATATGTTTCATCAATTGCCTATTTATCCTCCGCGTGAAAAATTCACTGTAGATGACTTATCCAATAAACCTTGGCGAAAACTTGCATTTGGATCAGGTAGGCATCGATGTTTCTGTAACAGGTTGGGATTCTTCTATGATAGAGTACCCTTTTTTATTGGATCATAAAGGAGAACGATATATGCCATATTATGGCGATGGTTACGGTCGTTCAGCATTTGGGCTTGCAAGATTGGATCAGAAATGAATCAATTTATGGATTATCTTTATATTGTTGCGACAATTGGATTTACCGTTTATGGACAATTGATAATAAAGTGGCGGGTGGGGTTTTATGGTGCTTTACCGATAAGTGTGTTAGAAAAGTTTAAATTTGTTTTCACTGTTTTAGTCGATCCGTGGATTATTTCCGGATTTGTTGCTGCATTTTTTGCCTCTTTGGCTTGGATTGCCGCGATGACTAAATTTGAACTCGTCCATGCGTATCCTTTCATGAGTTTAAATTTTGTTTTTGTTTTTATCTTAAGTGGATTACTTTTGAGTGAACCTATTACGTTACAAAAAAGTATCGGGATCGGTTTAATTGTGCTTGGAACCATCGTAACTGCCAGCGGAAGTTTTCTCAAATAGCTGTTATTTGCTTTTTATACCGACGGATTCTGAATATGATGTTGTGGGCTGCCAGTCATTGCATTTGAAGAGATACAAACACAATATTCCTCAGAGCAGCATGAGATCGTTGTTGCTTTGAGTTATTCTAAACTGAATCAGATCCGCTAAGGAAAATATCATGCTGTTAAAGCGTTGGGTTACATTTTGGAAACAATGTCACCACTCTGGAGTGGTAACCATATCGGACATCATTCTAGAATAACTGATCAAATTTCGCTGCGCAGATAAAGTCATTCAGCGACAACCCCTTGAGCGCATGCGTCATCAATGTAATATGGCAATAATTGTAGCCTACTTCGAGATCTGGGTGGTGGTTTTCTTGATTGGCAATCCAAGCTAATGCGTTGACGAAGGCCATAGTTTCATAAAAATTCTTAAATGCGACTGATTTTTTGATCTGCTTATGATCGGGTGTGACTGTCCAGCCGCTGGCTAATTGTGGCATCAAGTGTTTAATTTGTGCTGCATCTAATGCTTGGCCAATACCTTCACATGATTCGCAGCGTTTGGTGATTAAAGAACTAGACATCATAGGATCCTTTTATTCTGGTTGAAGTATCTTAAGAAATTCACGCAAAAAGCGTTGGTTCTGTTCGGTCGTTCCAATGGTAACACGTAGATAAGAATTCATGCCATAGGGATGGAGTGGCCTGACAATGATACCGCGTTGCATGAGTTTTTTGGCAACGATCGCCCCATCTTGTCCGCAATCAATCGTGAGAAAATTAACGGAAGACGGTAAATAAGGAATACCATGTTGATCGAGTTGTTGGGCTAAAGTTTGCCGCTCGCGCGCAATGTATTGTTGCGTGTGGCGCACAAAGGTTTGGTCACTTAGTGCGGCGCTGGCAGCTGTCATTGCAGCAATATTTGCCGTGAATGGTAAATGAATTTTTTGGAGTACAGTGGTAATTTGTGGATCAGCAATGGCGTAGCCTAGCCGCAGTCCCGCCAACCCATACGCTTTGGAAAACGTCCGCGTGATGACCAAATTTCGGTAACGGTGTAATAAGTCGAGCGTCGGCAGACTATCGGGTGGCAAGAATTCATAATACGCTTCATCGAGCACTAAGAGCGTGGTGTCAGGAATATGATCTAAAATCTGTTCAATAGTTGCAATATCAAGCATTAATCCGGTCGGGTTATTGGGATTGGCGATGAAAATGAGGGCAGTGTCTGGTGTGCAGGCTGCGAGCAATGCGGAGATATCGATTTGCCAGTTTTTGGTTGGTGTCGACACAATGTGGATACCAAGCGTATGTGCTTGAATTGCATACGTACTGAATGCGTAATCATGCGTTAATACATGCTTATTTTGATGCAATGCGAAACACGTTAAGAGTAAGCCAAACAAAGAATCTGATCCGTTGGCTATTGTGAGCATATTGGGTGACACGTGCAAGAAATTACTTAATTCTTGGCGTAAGGGGTGATGCGCAGTCATCGGGTAGCGTGCAATGATCTCGGGGGTGAGGTGGCGTAATGCATCGATGACTTTGGGGCTACACCCTAAGGCATTTTCATTGGATGCCAATTTAATAATGTCGCTAATGCCATATTCTTTGGCGACCTCTTCAATACTTTTTCCTGGTACATAGGGCGAGAGTGTTTGAATCCCAGAATGCGTAAGAGACGTATAATCATAGCCCATCACCTTGCTCCTTGCTTTTGGCTGATAAAACACGTTACAGTTCGTTATCCAACCTGGATCATGGAAGAATAATGAAGGAACGAGGGTTTTCACTGAGTGAAATCTTGGTATCGCTGCTCTTGATCACTAGCATATCATTAGCATTATTAAAACAACAATGGCAGATGCATCGGTTGCAAATTCGCATTACTCAGCAAGAAGCGGATTGGTTGCACCAGATGAATGAACGAGAACGTGGTTCAACGGTGTTGGAGTACATGCTCGGTCTGACGCTTGCGTTGGCGATCATGAGTGTACTCATTCAACAATACCTACAAATCAAACATCAATGTTACACGGCAGAACAAGCCATTGCTCAAACAGCACGGTTGCAAGTCGTGTTCGATTTATTACGACGTAGAGGGCATCAAGCAGGGTTTACCCCCTGTTTACCGATCAAGCGTTTGATGACGTTTGATCAGCGTAATCAACACAATTTGCCGACGCTATTGCTGGAGAGCATTCCGGTACCCAAACTTAGCTTTTATCGAATGTCGTCTTCTTTTGGCCAATTACAGCCAATCTCTGGATCCGGTCAATTTGAATTAATAGGGGAGCCCATATCGAATCCTAATCACCCTGTGATCATTGCAGATTGCCAGCATGCAGAAGTTCACGACGCATATCAAATTTCTGGGCGTCATATTCAGTTCTCACATGCTTTACGGTTTAACTACCAACCACCGATTTATTGGGGAGAATGGCTTGAAGAAACATTTTTGGTCAAGCCAAATGCACAAGGACAGTCGGCATTATGGTATCAACAGCATCAACATATGGATGAATTACTGCCAGGTGTCAGAGCGTTACACGGACAGCTAATATCTCGCCAAGGGCAACAGGTATTAGTGCTGAAATTAGATGTAAGTCCAAACAAACCCATGCCTCTAGTGATTCGGATCACCCACTCATGAAGCAGCGTGGATTTGTATTGATCACGGTTGTATTGATGCTGAGTATGATGACATTATTGGTCGTAGCCAATCTGCTTTGGGTGAATTTGTATTGTAAACGCTATCATCAAATGCACCAATATCAGGAGAGCATTCTGCATTTGGAGCAAACCGCAGAGGTTTTAGCAACAAGAGTGACTCATATGCAGAATTCTGAGTGTGTGATCAACCAAAAAAACGATGAAAAACTTAAGCGTACGATTTTACCTTATGGATGTCTATGGGCACAGCATTATCGGTATGCAATCAGTGATTTAGGGCGTTATCCCTGTGTCAGATTGGCGGCGTACAGTACGCATCATTGGTTGTTATCAGTGATCGATGAGCGTAGACCGCAGATCATGCTGCAATGGCGCATCGCAACGCCGATTCCGCTTGAGTCTTGTCTAGATACGCAACAGATTGAGATTCATACATACTTCTTAACACGTCGGATCATTGGTGCATAAAGGTAGGTGTTGGGCCAAGGCCCAGCCTACGGATTTTTCCCGAATCTCCGCGGTATCGACCACGGGGATTCGGAAATTGAATTTCGTGAGTTGTGATGAATTGACATTTATGAATGATGAAGGCAGGCTAATGTCATGCCGAGTGAGCGGGTTGTATATGTCTGATAAATCTAATTCTAGGGTGATTCATCTGCATCCTGATAAAAATGTCCGCATTAATGAAACGATGTATCACTCTGAATATGAGGAGTCGGTGCAGAACGCTCAAGCATTCTGGAACGAACATGCCCAACGCGT
>CAZBSX010000170.1:0-4288 GCA_964494305.1 uncultured Legionella sp.
ATCGATAATATTAAACTTGATGCTGAAAAAAAGATGAAAAAAGCTGTAGAATCTTTACAGCATGAAATGTCTAAAATAAGAACAGGAAGAGCTAGTGCTGGCTTATTAGATCATGTACAAGTGGAGTATTATGGTAATTTGACGCCGATTAACCAAGTGGCTACGGTGACGCATTCGGATGCGCGAACGTTAATGGTAACGCCGTTCGATAAAACCATGGTTGCTGCAGTAGAAAAAGCTATTCTAACCTCTGACTTAGGATTAAATCCTGCAACGAGTGGTTCAGCGATTCGTGTTCCTATGCCAGCGTTGACCGAAGAGCGTCGTAAAGATTTGATTAAAGTCGTGCGTGCTGAAGCAGAGCAAGGTCGAGTAAGTATTCGTAATATTCGTCGTGATGCCAATCAACAATTGAAAGACTTGAAAACGATTTCAGAAGATGATGAACGTCGAGCGAATGACGCTATTCAAAAAATTACAGATAAATACAATGCTGAAATTGATGTGGTTTTAGCACACAAAGAAAAAGATTTGATGGAAATTTAAGTCACGATTACTTCGGTTTGCTCGTAGTCATGTCATTACGTTAAGACAATTTTCCGTTACAGGGTTCGTTCGTGTTGCCGAGGCTATTGCCTCTCCTCAGCCCGAACGGCACTGTATTTACCTCTTAAATTAACGCATCAAGCACACTAATGAGGTTTTATTTACGTCCCTTCAGTGAATGAGTGTGGGTTTGAGTTAAGATTCCTGCATAGTCTTCAGTTTCTTTGAGTGTGGCGGTGATATACTGAGCGGCTTCACTCATAGGATGTTTAACCAACTCCTCGCAATGATGTTCGATTTGTTGCAGAAGGTGGGGCAAGCTCTCTACACTTTTTTGATTATGTCGTTCTGATCCGATAATAGTACAAATCCTGTCAATATCACTTACTAATTGTGCAACCAAGTGTTGTTCTGATGCATTGTTTTCAGAGGCATATTTTTTGAGTTCGTTTGCATAATTTTTGATAAGTGTTTTCACCGCTAGGACAGCGCTCCATCTGATTGCATTAGGCGTTTTTGTTGTTTTCTTGGTTAATACCTTTTCTCGGTATTGCAATTCGTTGGTCAATTCACGTTGGAGTTTATTTCTTGCTGTCTGAGTATCAACTGCCATATATTCTGTTTTAGTACGAAATGTTTTGATTAGAAATTCTGTAGCCTTACGAATTGGGTGCTCACGATCTAATTGTTCCAATTGGCGGTCGACGTGTGCAAACTCAGTTTCGTTGAATTCATGATGGTTGTCTTTATTCATAATACGAGTGACAAACGTTGCGATATTACGCAACAAAGCCAAATGTTGTGGGCTGATATCTTGATTGTCTGCGCTAGATAGCATATTGATGTAGCGCAGCATGTTTTCACCCACGTCATTGATGATAGCTTGTTTTTGATCGCTGGATACATCTCGATCACTCGTACTGATTTGATACGCATTCATATCGCCTAATAATTCTCGAATGATTTGACTGGCAGCAGATTCTTGTTTGACTGGAGGTTGGAAAAAAGTAGGCCGTGGATTGTCTTGATTCATGAGTAATTCTGGATGTTGAGAAACTGGACTGTGCGGTTTTTTCTCAAATTTTGTTTGTAATTGGCGAGCTTCGGAAACTTTTTGCATGACTTTACTCAACAAAGATGCCAGTCCAGCATGTTGATAATAGGTTGGATTTTTTTTGATGGCAGTTTCGATTGTGTTCAAGTGTTCCCATGACCATTCGGTGGTTTCTAGCAAAGGTCTCAACGCAGAGGCCAGTGGTTTATAAGGGATCATCTTAGGATCAGTAGCACGCTCAATCGTATGCAGTGTTTTCAAATGTTCTTCAGCGAGCGTATACACGTCACTGCTACGGACAGTACAGGTATTATTTTGCTCTTGTGCTAAGGCTTGCAAAGCCGCAGGATATAACTTTCGCAAAATATCAGCGTAAATATGATAAGTAGGCTGATCAGGAGCAGACGTGAAGGCATAAAATTGTCTTAAACTTTCGCCCGATCTGGTTTGCATAACATGTTTGTACGGTGTGATCAAAGCGCGACGGGTACTTAAAATTGCCTCGCCTTTTTCAATCTGTTCATGCAGGGTCTGCAATTGTGCGTCATACTCAGGAATGGTTAATATGTCGCGCACCGGATGTAATTGCGCTCTTTTTTCGAGTGTTTTTCCATAGGCTATTTTGTTTTTTTTGAATTTTTCTAATAAATTTTTACTGCTTTCGATCAGCTGCTGATATTTATTATGGAGCATCGCATAGACGTCGCGGTCCACCAAATTTTCTAGCGTTTTCGTTACGAATTCTTGGAGTTCCTGTTTTACTTCTGGGTATAAGTCTTGCAACGTATCGATGACATGATCGAGTTGCCGAATGTCTTGTTGAGCGGTCGCGTTGGTATATTTGCAGATACTGAGTTGTGTATTTAAGTCAAAAAGGTTGGCATAAGTGGGTTGTTTTTTAAAGTGTGCATATGCTGCAGACAATTCAGGATGTGCGTAAGCTCGAATAAATTTTTCTGCGGTTTCAAGACGCTGAGTGATCTGCTCGTATTTTGTCTTTTCTGCGCGTAATTTTGATAATTGTTCGCTGCTGATGGCAGTATATTCGGCGTATTTTTCATGCCATTGTTGATAGTACTGGTCATTTTCATGCGTGATACTATTTTCATATTCAGTCAGTTTTCCTTGCAGATACTCACCGTCATCGATGGCTTTTTCCAATGAATTGTTAGGACTAAACATCCGATATATCCCATAGACGTAAGGTATCCAAATCAATAAGAAATACAAAATACGTGGGAAAAGGTTGGCGCGAATATCAGCATAAATGTCGTTGATGGCATCGGTGAGTCGATCAATTTCTTTTTCATGCGCTTTTTTGCTGATTAAAAAATACTCGTAGTCTGCTAAATACTTAGTGTGATCTGGGTTGTAGCGTTCTAACCATGAACTGATTCGTGCCTCATGCTGATTAATAGGAGGTCTTGCAATGGGTTGACTATAATCACTTAAAAATCTTACTTTGGATTCTAATTGGCGAGCCGCATGTAGACAATTAAAAAAAGCATTATCTCTTGCCATGTAATTGATCGAGATATCATCGCTGCGACCCAATGCAATTTTATGTTGTTCATTTTGAAACAATTCATAATACAAGCTTTTTTCGGCAGCAAGCTCATCAATCCTCTCGTGTTCTTTGTGACTATTTGCTGCAAGCTCGTGCGCTAATGATCGATCTTTACTCATAGTGTCACCATGATTAATTATATTCTTATAGTTTAATTTTAGTACAAATAAATGATAAATCAATTATTTTATGGACAAAAAAATCCCCGCATTAGCGGGGATACGATGGTAAGTTCCAATCATTAGCAAGGTGAGTGTGCATTATGTTGGACAGAGTTTTGCGGATTTTGGTCATCCCATACTGCTTTGATTTTTTGTTGGGTGTAATACATCTCGTCCCTCAAAAGATTACGTTTTTCGCTTAATTTTTGTAAGCGCACTTCTTTTGAACTAGGCAGACATAAGCATGCCAATGCGACTACAGGATAAACCATATACGACATGGCCAACAGTACGCTACTCAAAACATCCTGTTGATGTGCTTTACCGGAATGTAGCATCTCGATATCTAACAGAGTTTGTTCAAGTTCTTCGTACAAACGAGTGTAACTGTCACAATACTCTGCTACGATTTCTAAGCACGTAGGTTCTTGTTCTAATAATCGGTCAGTTTCTGCATAGTGTTGTTCGGTTGGAGATTCAGCAAAAAACCGATACAGACTCACTGGTGTTTTATGCTCTGAGTTGAATGGACTAGGCGTTAAATCAGGCATCGTCTTATTCAATTCAAGGTGATCATTTGGCATCAGTCCAGTGTCATTTGGTGATACAATGCTCAGATGTTTTGGCGTGCTCTCAGTTGTAGTAGAGCTTTTTTCTGAGCTGCAATCATCCAAAGAATTACTTTCGGTGCTGCATAGTTGCATAAAATCATCGATGAGTGTACTGAATCGTTCGTCTTGGTAGTGTACAACATCTCGATCCGCAGACATGGTGTCTTCTACCTGATGCAAGTTACTCCAAGTAGGTTCTTTGATAAACTCCATGATGCTTGTATAAATAGGGTGCTCAAAATTATTTGTGCCATATTTTTTCAAAAAACGTTCTCGAGTGTTACCGCTAATATGAGCAATGTGTTGTTGATGCAGAATTTGATCTGCTTCGGGATACATCGTTGCTAAT
>CAZBSX010000171.1:0-4247 GCA_964494305.1 uncultured Legionella sp.
TATAAGCGAGCCTCAAACTATCGATGGCCTGAGATGAAAATCCTGCACGACGTAATCCAACGGTATTGATTCCACAGGCTGAGGTATCGTGGCCTGCAATCATGACATAAGGTAAAACATCCATGGTAATATAAGTTGCGCGGGCAATAAACGCATATGCGCCGATATGACACCGTTGATGAATGGCGGCATAACCGCCAATATTCGCATAATCACTGACAGTAACATGTCCAGACAAGGCGGCATAATTTACCATACTGATATGATTTCCAACATGACAATCGTGGCCGACATGCGTATATGCCATAAAAAGATTATGATCACCAATCTTCGTCAACCCACCACCTTTCACAGTGCCACGGCTGATCATGGAAAACTCACGGATAATATTATGATTTCCGATTTCTAAACGAGTCGGCTCATTCTGATATGTCAAATCCTGCGGTGCATCACCCACAGAAGCGAATTGAAAAATCTTATTGTTTTGAACTATCGTGGTTGGACCTTGAATCACCACATGCGGACCGACCCAGCTACCTGCACCGATTTCTACATCGGCACCGATAATAGTACCAGGACCTATCTCAACATCAGCAGAAATTTTAGCCGACGGATGAATAATTGCGTGTTCAGATATCACTGTTTTTTTCCTTTTTTACTTGCTTTGCAGCACTCATTAAATCAGCAGAACAAGCCAATTTATCACCGACATGGACTTCACCGTGCATCCGCCAAAAATCACGCTTCTGAGCAGTCAAGCTCACGTGTAATGTTAGCTGATCACCCGGTGTCACCACATGCTTGAATTTCGCATTATCAATCCCGGCAAAAAAGTAAAAAAACTCATGACCTTCTTCAGCAGAGCGAGACAAATTTGAAAGAATAGCCGATGCTTGCGCCAAAGCCTCCAACATCAAGACCCCAGGCATGATAGGTTTTCCCGGAAAATGACCCATAAAAAAGGGTTCATTCATACTCACATTTTTAATGGCCGTCAAATATTCAAACGGCTTATAATCCAACACACGATCCACTAATAAAAACGGATAGCGATGAGGTAATAAGCGCAATATGGCATTAATATCCACCGATTCAGTCATGTAACCTCTCTAAGCTTTCTTTGATTCTGTGCGCCCGCACGAAAGCGGGGATCTATCCAATACCAGAGCGTTGGGTAAAACAAAATAATCCCCTAGCATCGCGGAGAAAACACTACTATTTAACAAAAGAATATGTGGGTAGGTTGGGCCAAGGCCCAACCTACACTCATTATTTGATTTCTTGCATTACTTTTGCAGTCACATCCAGTTTATCAACACTGAATGGTGCCGCATCTTTTTGAAACACTAAGTCATATCGATCAGATTCTGCGACTTTTGCAATAGCTGCACGGATTTTATTATAGAATTCTTCCATTGCTTCATTATGCGCTGTGCTCAATTCTTGTTGATATTGTTGACCATCACGTTCGAATTGTTGTTGTTCGCCCACAATTTTCTTCTCTAAATCTTTACGTTGTGATTGGCTCAACACCGCAGTATCACGTTTAAACGCTTCCATATCTTTCTTCAAACTTTCTTCCATCGCAATCAATTTGTCACGACGTGGTTTGAATGCTTTCTCTAATTTTTCTTGGATCGTTTTCATTTGCGAAGACGTTTGCATGATTTTTTGCAAATCCACTACCCCAATTCTGGCGTCAGCTGCAAATGCAGAAGCACTTATAGCAAATATCGCCATGACCCAAATACTTAATCGCTTCATTATATTTTCTCCAAAGAAATAACGCTCATTCAAATGAATTTTGAACACACCAAAAACAGCGCTTATCGTAGCATAAATCATTTCACTCTGGGAAGATACTTGCACAAATTTGCATGATTCATGTGTTAAAAAGAATCAAATTGTTATTATTGTGTTATTCGAACCACGAGTGACTCGAATAACACCATAACCTAGAATCCAGTAGAGGCAGAGAATTGAAAGTACTGCGATTGATCATTGGTTTGTTTGTTAATCGGTGCTGCAACGCTAAAAGCAAGCGGCCCTAATGGAGAGCGCCATTCAATTCCGATACCACCTGCAAAGCGCAGTGGTCCAGAAGGAGTACCCGTTAAATTCGCTGGAATGCTCTCTGCAAACACGTTACCTGCATCCACGAATAACGTTGTACGAATTGTTTCTCGGCTCAAAGGATACGGCAAAACCAAACCTGCGGAACCATTGATCAATAAATTGGCACCTAAAGAATGACCCGTATTATCCTGTGGCCCCAACGAAAAACTGTCATATCCGCGCACTTGACCAGGTTGAGCAATACCCCCGGCAAAATAGTTTTCATAAAACGGCAACCCATCTTTGTTGTAGGTGTTTCCGTACCCAAAACTGCCTAACAAACTAAACAGAAAGCCTTTGAATAAAGGATAATACATGTGCGCTTGGTAACTACCTTTATAATAATTCAGCGAATTGGAGGATGCGGGTAATACAAACCACATTACAGCTTGTTGGTTCGTACCCTGGGTTGGAAACGGCATGCGATCATAGGTATTGCGACTCCATCCACCCGCTAACCGCACTTGATCGAACTGCCAACCATGCAAATCAACAAAATTTTGAATTTGCTGCACTCTGCCAGGTGAGCGAATATTTAATCCTTGATAACCATAACCTATCTGCGCGCTACTTGCATCACTCAAGCGCACAGAATAATTGACGTCGCCGCCATACCGATCAGAATTATACATACTGACATCTAAATGTTTCGGATCTACTTTTTGGAAATAAACATCCATACCGCGGCCAATGCCTGATTTGGTATAGAAAGGGTTGAAGTAGTTAAATGAGTAGTTTTGACCCCACCAGCTCCAGTCAAACCCGACACCAACTGTACGCCCCGTACCCATAAAATTATATTGGTTGAATGACGCATTCACCTGAGGACCGGTCGTACCATACCCTACTGATGCACTGGCCTCAGCAGAAGGTGCTTCAGCAACTTGGACATCTAAATCAACCTGATTATTCGCCCCAGGAATCGGTGTCGTTTTAATATCGATCTCTTTTAAATAAGACAATAAACGCAATTGTCGCTCGGACTCTTTGATATTATGGAGCGATAATAAAGAACCTTCCGTTTGCCGAATAATATTACGGAGTAAATCATCAGAGGTTTTGGTATTGCCATGAAAATTAATTCTATGGACATAGACATGGCGACCAGGATCAATTGCAAACCGAATCAGGACTGTTTTATGCGTTTCATCGATAATCGGTTCGGCATTCACTGCTGGGAAGCCATACCCTATATCACCCAACGCTGCATTAATTGCTGAAATTGATTCGGTTACTTTTTTTCGAGAAAATATCTCGCCAGCAGTCACTTGAATCAATGGCTCCAATTTGTCCTTTGCAATGATCGTTTTACCCTGCAATTCATAGCCAGAGAAACGGTACTGTGGTCCCTCTTCAATATGAATATTAATAAAAACATCTTTACGGTCGGGTGCGAGCAATACTTGAGATGAAATTATTTTAAATTTCAAATAACCATGATCAAGATAAAAAGAACGCAATGACTCCAAAGAAGCATCCATTGCAGCTTTAGAATACTGATCTTTCTTCGTAAAGTAGGTCAACATATTACTACTGGTCAACGACAATTGAGATAACAATTCATGGGTTGGGAAATCATGATTGCCAATAATCTTAATATCCTTGATGCGAGAAACCCTGCCTTCTGAAATCGTCACATTAATGGCGACACGATTTTCCGTTAAATTCGTTACTTTTGACGTAATCCGAGCATTGTATTTGCCGCGCGCATTGTAGGCTTGTTTTAAATTTTTCTTAAGTAATTCAAGAGCAGAACGTTGAAAGACCTGTCCTTTCACCAAACCGATTTCTTTGAGCAAATCCTTCATTTTGTCACTGGGAATTTCTTTGTTGCCCACAACGGTGATTGAACCAACGGTAGAGCGCTCCACGACTTGTACAATCAAAATCGAGCCTTTGCGCTCTAAAACCACTGACTGAAAAAATCCTGTTTCATACAAAGCACGAATAATTTTAGGCGTAGAATCTGCGTCAACTTCTTCACCAACCTGCACAGGCAGGTAATTCAACACTGTTCCCTCGCTCACACGTTTGAGCCCAGTCACTTTGATATCGCGGACAACAAACCCTTGACTTGCAGATACAGTTGAAAGCCAAGTGCTCGCGCAACATGCGACTAAAACGAGGCTTTT
>CAZBSX010000172.1:0-4158 GCA_964494305.1 uncultured Legionella sp.
CAGATCGACATGATTCTGGTGCCGCCAACTGTACACTTATAATAGGCTTCATCAAAATCAAAATCCGCAAAATCAGCTGGCCTTGGTTGAGATTGATAAAATTGGCTTTCGCTTAAGACCTCACAAAGATAATCCAAACTCTCGGTACCATGTGTTAGATTGGTTACCCCATTGTGTTTATACGCACTTAGAGCCCTATCTAGACATGATGATACGTCTTGATTCCTTGGTCCAACACCAAAATGCTCACCATTTTGTACTAACGCTTTTAACGTCTCTAACATATTACCGTTCACCAATGTACAGCATAAAGTACTATACTGTGTCGGTGTCATAGTGGCCATTTTGGCTTTATTGATACCTTCGATTACCGCAATTTTGGCTGTGAGTGCAGCTTTGGTTGTTGTATATTCCCGAACCGCTGTTGGAAATTTGCCATCCAAGAATTCTGCAGATCCTGCATCAATTTCTTGTAACTGAAGCGCCATGTCGGAATGTGACACGTAGACTCGCTTTTTATCTAAATCCAGTAGTTTTTTCATGGTTGCCACTTTTTGCTGTAGTGATTGTTGCTCTGAGCGCATGTGCATAAAAATCTCGCAATAAAAATAGCTCGGGATTATACACTATTTTTTAAAGTAGAAAACTGATTTGCCAACCGAGTTTATGTTTGATAAAATTGAGCTTTTAATGAACGATATGGGGTTGTATGAACGCAGCAGAAATTTTAACTATCGCCAAAAAATGGAAGGTAGTATTTGATAATCTCAAAATTAATCCCGACGTCGATCAACAAGTAGAGTTAGAGATGCTTGCTCGGATAAATGCTCGGTTCATCATTGTTTTGCAAGCTGAAAATTATCTCAACAAGACACGAACTGAATTCGCATCGCCACCGTCAGCAATGCCTCGACTTTCTCCACTAAATTTACATTTTTTACATATCAATAGGGTGTTGGATCATTATCCGTCTATATCGATGGCTAATTTGCTGCGCTGGGCAGCAGCGACACCATATCAAGCATTGAACAATAGAAACCTACTTCGAGCGCTATTGTTGCTTCTTGCTCAGCTGGTACTAATAGCTAGAGCTTTGTTTTTATTATGGACTAATCAAGCCACATTTGCGGCTTTATTGACTTTGTCGCATCTGTCACTTTTTATTGTGCCCCTGGTTGTTTTAGGCTTATGGATGCTATACGACAAATGCATTCACTTCCCTTATGACAACCATTCTTTTAATCTGGCTCATATGCCGTCAAGTCTCCAGAAAGATCCTATTCTATCGGGAATGCCCAATAGCAGTGGTGCAAGCAGTGGCCTAAGTTTTTTTGAAAAGTCAGATAATGCAGGATTGCTTGAGACAATCAATACAGAATATCAACGCGTATATTCGCTTGGACGCTAAAAGTGATTTGCTTGCCAGGGCAAACGCACGTGTGCCTATAAATTAGATAGATCGCCTACATCCCTCGCTTTATGCGAGGGATCCAGTGATCCCGAAAAATTTGGGATCTTACGAGCAAGCCGTGGGACGCAGAAAACCGGATTGAAAGCCTACAATAGGAACTGATTGTTTTTTTATTGTCTACACGTGCCGTTGCTCTGATTAGATTGCAATTTTAAGAAATTCAAGTTAATAATAAGTGAATGATAGTTAGCCTGCCAAGGAGTGCGTATGCTAAATCAACACTATTATACTTTTCTGTTATCACAAATTTTGGGTTCATTTTTCTTTATAGTGGCAATCGTTGTTATGGCGCGGATGTACTACTACCGGAAAATTATTTTACAAATACAGCCTGAAGACCCCTATATTCCTGTTTTCGCATGTATGATCCTATTTTTGGGGATTGTTTTGGTCGTGACGCATAGCGTGTGGGTGCTCAGGCAGGGTACCATTATTACCCTGATTTGCTGGTTAATTTTAATCAAAGGCCTGTTATGGTTAGCATTGCCTGAAAAAATGGTGGCAACCACCAAACGAATTTGCTCTGGGACAGGATATTATTGGGTCATCGTTGTTTTGTTGGTTATGGGTATTATTTTATTGGGTAAAGGCATGGAGCTTTTTATTTTATATCGGTCTGCTCTGGGGATGCCGTAATAAATTCGGGTAGGCGAGTACAATGTTCGTAGATGCTTCGAATCTGCGGATAGGGTTCAAGAGAAAATTCAAAGCGGATTGCATTGTAGACTTGTGGAATTAAACAAATGTCTGCGAGGGTCACCTTATCGCTATAACAGAATAATTGCTTTCTAGGAGCGCGTGACAGCTGCTCCTCAATGGCATCAAAGCCTTCTTGTAACCAATGATGATACCAAGCTTGAATTTGTTCTGCGCTTGCTTGCCAATCGCTGCGTAAGGTATTGAGCACGCGTAAATTATTCAGAGGATGAATATCACACGCAATACTGAGTGCCAAAGATCGGACTTGTGCACGTTCATACGCCGTAGCAGGCAAGAGTGGTGGTTTAGGGTAGCATTCATCTAAATATTCAATGATGGCCAACGATTGCGTAAGGATCCGGTCGTCATCCAACAGAGTAGGGACTAAGCCTTGAGGATTGTACTGTTGATACACAGTCGCATGTTGTTCATCTTGAGTGAGATCGATTTTGATGCTGCTGTACGGGAGTTGTTTTATCGCAAGCGCGATACGGACGCGATAAGCGCAAGAAGAGCGATAGTAATCATACAGTTGCATAGGACACAACCTTTTGCATAATAGAACCAAATATATTTTCTTTTTGGTGCAGCATTTCAATTCGAATGGTATCGCCAAAGCGCATGAACGGCGTACTTGCTTGGCCAGACGCAATAATTTCTAACATGCGCTTTTCCGCAATGCAGGATGAACCTACGCTGCGATCCAGATTCGAGACAGTACCTGAGCCAATAATAGATCCAGCACATAATTGTCTAGTTTTCGCTGCATGGGCTATCAATTGTGAAAATGAAAATGTCATATCGACGCCGGCATTGGGATGGCCAAATAATTGTTCATTCAAATAGCTGTATAAGGGTAAGTGGACACGGTGCCCATCCCAAGCAGTGCCTAATTCATCTGGCGTTACTGCTACAGGAGAAAAACTGCTTGCCGGTTTTGATTGAAAAAAACCAAATCCTTTCGTCAATTCCTGTGGAATAAGATTTCTAAGGGAGACGTCATTCACCAGCATGAGTAGTCGAATATATTGACCCGCATCGTTGGCAGGTGTTGCCATAGGTACATCATCTGTGATG
Organism: uncultured Legionella sp.; assembly: GCA_964494305.1. GTDB lineage: Bacteria > Pseudomonadota > Gammaproteobacteria > Legionellales > Legionellaceae. The sequence continues at coordinate 3,248 of CAZBSX010000172.1, forward strand.
ATGGCGACCTCAGATTCAAAATCTATGCCATACGCTTCATCAACAACCGGAATAGGGTCGTGAGGTCCGAGAAAACAATCTGATCCTCCTTGATACATCAGCGGGTCGGTCCAAAATTCTTTTGGCATTTCTGCATTCCGTGCTTTGCGGACTAATTCGACATGGTTGACATATGCGCTGCCATCCGCCCATTGGAATGCTCGAGGTAAGGGTGCCATACAGTGCTGTGGGTCGAATGAAAATGTGTGTGATGCGTGTCCTGTATTCAGTTTTTGGTAGACTTCTTCTAAGGCAGGTGCGATAGCATGCCAATTATCCAAAGCACTCTGTAATGTGGGCGCAATGTCAGTGACCAAAACTGCATGGGTTAGATTTCGATTGACGACACAGAGTTTCCCATCACGACTTCCTTTTAAACTCGCTAATTTCATGAAGGATTCTCCGTTAACGTGCCACGTCGAATTTGATCACGTTCCATCGCTTCGAACAACGCTTGGAAATTACCTTCACCAAAGCCTTGATTTCCTTTGCGTTGAATGATTTCAAAGAATACCGGACCAAATACATTTTCGGTAAAGATTTGTAATAATAAGCCACCCTCTGGTACATGATCGCCATCGATTAAGATCCGTTCTTGCTGCAAATTTTTCAGAGGCTCCTGATGCCAGGGCACTCGATCACCAATCATTTCATAATAGGTATCAGGTACCGTTAAGAAGGTGACGTCTTGTTTGCGAAGCTGATGGACCGAATGGTAAATATCTGCTGAGGTCAATGCGATATGTTGAATACCTTCGCCGTGATATTCATGTAAAAACTCTTCGATTTGGGATTGGTCGTCTTTCGATTCATTCAAGGGAATTTTGATCAAATTACAGGGGCTGCTCAAAGCGCGACTACGCAAACCGGTT
>CAZBSX010000173.1:0-4156 GCA_964494305.1 uncultured Legionella sp.
GGCCGATGATAATGATTTCTGGGGAAAATTGCAGGAATGGAGCCAGATGCTCTAGTTTGAATTCGCTGATATGGTGAATAGGCCAGTCGGTTTGGACGGATTGTTTGCAAATGATACACGACTGTTCGATCGTCGTTTGGGCAACGAGAATATTTGTATTACTATACGATCGAATGGTATTGGGTTCTGCGGATTCTAATTGAATTTCCATGGTACTTTAGGTACTTTATAGAAGGTTGTGTATTATACCTGAATTGTGAGACAACCTGCTACAACATTGGATTTATTGTGCGGTAGGTTGGGCCTTGGCCCAACACAGCACGGTTGTTGGGCCAAGGTCCAACCTACGACGAAGGATTTTTATTGATGGTGATCAAACGCCGGCAAGTCATTTCTGCAAATACGTTAGACCATTTGCATCCTGTGTTACAACGGATCTATGGTGCGCGCGGTATCCAACAGGAAGCAGAATTAAGCCGAGATTTGCAGGCTTTACTACCTTTTGATACGTTAATCGATATTGAAAAAGCATGTGAGCGTTTGGCGCAGGCGCTCATTCAGCAGCAGTCTATCATAGTGATAGGGGATTTTGATGCGGATGGCGCAACCTCTACAGCGCTTGCTGTCAGTGCTCTACGAACTATGGGCGCTCAACACGTTGATTTTCTGGTGCCGAATCGCTTTGAGTTTGGCTACGGCCTTACGCCAGGCATTGTAGCAGTCGCACAATCTAAACACCCACATTTGATTATTACTGTCGATAACGGTATTTCCAGTATGGAGGGTGTTGCTGCAGCGAATGCAGCTGGAATTGATGTGTTGGTTACCGACCACCATTTACCAGCAGAGACATTGCCAGCGGCGTATGCGATCGTGAATCCCAATCAGAGTGGGGACCCTTTTCCCAGTAAATCCATTGCCGGGGTCGGTGTCATTTTTTATGTGATGATCGCATTGCGGCGTCATTTGCAAACCTTAGGCTGGTTTGCGGAACAAAATATCCCGGTTCCCAATATGAGTCAATTTCTCGATTTGGTTGCGTTGGGGACTGTAGCGGATGTGGTGGGTTTGGATCAAAATAATCGGATTCTGGTCAGCCAAGGGTTGCAGCGCATTCGTAAAGGATTGGCTCGCTTTGGAATTAGTGCATTGATCACGATCGCTGGGCGTTCGGCTGAGCGACTCCGAGAAAGCGATTTAGGGTTTGCGATTGCGCCACGTCTGAATGCGGCAGGTCGTTTAGACGATATGTCTCTTGGGATTGAATGCTTATTGAGTGAGTCTCCTGAGCAGGCCCAAGCATTGGCGCAACGCTTAGACGAACTCAATTTGGAACGGCGTAAAATTGAAACTGAAATGAAAGATCAAGCACTCATCGCACTGAGTCAATTGACCTTGACCATGGAAAGTGGTGCACTACCACCCGCATTATGTTTGTTCGATCCAGGTTGGCATCAAGGGGTGATTGGTGTATTAGCGGGGCGCTTAAAAGAACGTTATCAGCGCCCAGTGATTGTATTTGCGCAAGTGAGTGATACGGAGTTAAAAGGATCGGCACGATCCGTTGCTGGTTTGAATATTCGCGATGTTTTAGCCTCGGTCGATAAATCGAACCCAGGCTTATTGACTAAATTTGGCGGCCACGCCATGGCTGCTGGTATGAGCTTAGCGCCCGAGTCGCTGCCGGCATTCAAAGCAGCATTCAGTGCAGAAATCGCAGATTTGGGAGGCGACTCTCTGAATACACATATCACGTTTACTGATGGCGCTTTGGCTCCGCAGGATTTCAATCAACCTTTAGCCCAATTACTACAAGAAGCGGGTCCTTGGGGACAGCAATTTCCAGAACCGGTATTTGATAATATTTTTGAGGTTTTGGACCAACGTTTGGTGGGGCAGCATCATTTGAAATTAACCTTAAGTTTGCCTGCGAGTGGTGAGCTTCTGGATGCGATTGCATTTCAAGTGGATACTAAGCTTTGGCCAAATCATCGAGTTAAATTTATTCATGCCGTCTATAAATTAGATATTAATACCTATCAAGGTCGTAGTCGTCTCCAGCTTATTTTGACAGATTTCTATCCTCAAGAGACGCCAACGAGTGCTGAGACGACCGTTTATGCGTAAGTTCTGGCTGATGATGGTGATCTTAGGTTCAAGTCTCTGCACGCCAATGCAGGCAGCAACGCACCGTCCGCAAGCATGGTTAGATCAGATTGCGGGCACCCCAGACGAAGGCCAAGCTGTGGTCAAGCATTTTTGTAGCACCTGCCACGCAGCACACCCTTTGATTGTGCTTGGTGCTCCGCGTATGGGTTATCCCGAAGACTGGGTTGAACGCTTGAAACAAGGGGACGCCGTATTGTGGCAACACACGACGGAAGGTCTGCATGCAATGCCAGCACGCGGGGGGTGTTTTGAGTGTAGTGACGACCAATTGAAGAAAGCGATTGCTGTGTTAATTGCGCCACAATGAGATTATATTTGATTTATTTTTTATCTATTAGCTAAAGTTTTGCTCAAATCTTCCGATATATATGATAACAGAGGAGGATTTGATCATGAACAAACTCTTGATCGCTGTGTCATCTGTAGGATTGTCATTAACGGCTTGTGTGAATCTTGATGGTGGGAATTCTGTTCCTATTGTGGATGATGGTGGGTTTACTCACTATACCATGGGCAGAATGTCAGACCATAAAGGGGAGTATTATTTCCCAGACAAACGAGAAGCCACAGGTCACAAAGTCTTTATTTTCGACCCTAAAGCTACAGCTTGGGCTGCGTATGACCGCAATGGTAATCGTATCGAAACTGGGAGTGCTTCAGGCGGAAAAGACTATTGTGAAGACATCGGTCGCCCATGTCGTACGGTGACGGGTAAATTCCATGTCTATTCTAAGAAAGGGGCAGATTGTACGTCTAGTTTATACCCTGTAGAAACCGGTGGTGGTGCGCGAATGCCTTATTGCATGCATTTTAATGGCGGCTATTCAATCCACGCGGCTTATGAAGTCCCTAACTATAATGCGAGTCATGGATGTATTCGTGTATTACCCGATGCCGCAAAATGGTTAAATGAAGATTTTATAGATGTTGGGACTACAGTGATTGTAAAACCTTACTAGTTGTTCGTGATCAATTAAAATTGGGCTTCGGCCCAATTTTTTTACCAATTGTTGGGCTAAGCTCCAACCTGTGTTTTTGTTTTTAATTTGATCAATAAGATTTCATTGTGGGCTCCTATGAATTCTGATAGAATGCCGCCAGGTTTATTTTTAATGGGTGCCAAATCATGCCTTTTCCGCGTATCTCTGGGGTATTAAATAATTGTCTGCCGCATACACTCACGCTTGACTTACACGGGAAAATTAAGTGGTTTACGAAGCTGAAGCCAGTGAATAGAAGGATTAATCGGTTTCAACCTGCTTATGAGCGTTTAAAAGCAAGTTTTGCGGATTTTTATCAGATTGATGCTGGCACGTTTACTTGGGACAATTTTAGCGATCTTTTAGATACATATAATGAATTCGATCTTCAAATACTCTTGGGGCCGGTGTTGCGTCAATTTATGGCAGAAACGATGCGGATAGAGTCGGATTTGGTGAGTCTTTATAAAGCTGCAGAAGTTCAGTATGCAGAAGATGAGACCAATGATGCATTTATTACCTATAAAACCACAATCCAGGAAAATGGTCGCTATGCATCAATCTCTCCGGATGAAGCATCTTCGTTTCTATTTGCACCCTTAGGATTCAATTTAAAGTATCACCAAGATAATCAAGTCCGGACTTTACCAGAAATGGGTAGTTTGAGTAAGGATGCGACGGTTGAAATATTCCATCAAGGCGGTATTGACGGCGCACAGGCTGGTGGCCATTGGGAAAGAACCAATGATGAGGCGGAACGTACTGAGGTTGAACTTTCAGATCATACCCATTTTCATCGGCTAGCAACATTATTACGTAACGATGACTCACAATTGACCCGGTATTATGTTCAGCTCTTACGAGATCATGTGTCACGCACTCTCAATGAACTACGCCAACCGAGTGGTGACGAGGATGTGTTTCATGATTTCGAGCTTACGCTCGCACAAATTGAAAAGTTTCTTTATAACCGACTGTATGTCGACAAAAATCGTGCGCAACAAGCA
>CAZBSX010000174.1:0-4112 GCA_964494305.1 uncultured Legionella sp.
ATCCGGTAAATATAAAATTGTGATCGGTCCCCGTTCAGCATTATTTGCGCCCCTTTCTTTGGCGTAAACTTCAACACATTCAGCGCCGTAGATACCGAGTTATTTCTAATCATATCAGCGATTAATCTGCATTTTTGCGCTGATAATGACGCGTTTCTTAACCTTGCTGTGACTTCCATCATGAGCCTCTTACTTATTTGTCAGACTTACCTTTAACTTTTCTATCACCAGAATGACCTTTAAAAGTTCGAGTCATAGAAAACTCGCCCAGCTTATGGCCAACCATATTATCAGTAATATAAACTGGCACATGGTCTCTACCATTATGAACCGCAATGGTTAACCCTATCATGTCTGGAATAATCGTTGACCGTCGAGACCAAGTCTTAATTGGTTTCTTCGACTTTGTTGCAACTGATTCTTCCACTTTATTTAATAGATGACTATCTATAAAGGGACCTTTTCGGATAGAACGAGCCACTATATCTTCCTCATTAAATATTTAAATTTAAAGCAATCATCTTAAGATGCTTACTTTTTCTTACGTCCTCTCACAATAAAGCGATCAGTACGCTTATTGGAACGTGTTTTGTACCCTTTAGTTGGAACGCCCCACGGTGATACAGGATGACGCCCACCAGATGTTTTACCTTCACCACCACCATGCGGGTGATCGACCGGATTCATTGCGACCCCACGTACTGTAGGTCGGATTCCACGCCAGCGCTTAGCACCGGCTTTTCCTAATTCACGTAAATTGTGTTCACTGTTACTCACTTCGCCAATCACTGCTCGGCAGGTCAGTAAGATCTTACGCATTTCACCGGAACGCAATTTCAACGTTCCATAGGTGCCTTCTTTTGCTACGATCTGACCACTGCATCCGGCTGAACGCAACAACTGTGCGCCTTTGCCAGGTTTAAGCTCAACGCAATGAATTGTGGTACCTAAAGGAATGTTTTTTAACGGTAACGCATTACCCACCGCAATAGGTGCTTCATCCCCACTCAGTACAGTGCTGCCCTTTTCAAGACCAGCAGGGGCGATAATATACCGTCTTTCACCGTCTTTGTAAACCAATAAAGCAATAAGTGCCGTTCGATTTGGATCATATTCAATCCGTTCAACTGTTCCGGGAATACCATCTTTCAATCGTTTGAAATCAATAACGCGATATTGTGTGCGCGCACCGCCTCCAATATGACGGACAGTAATACGCCCATTATTATTACGCCCACCTGTTTTATTCAGGGTTTCAGTCAACGGCGCAAAAGGTTTTCCTTTATGGAGGTGTTTATGTACTACTTTAATTTCGCCACGCTTCCCGGGAGAAGTTGGTTTGGATATCATGAGTGCCATTTTCGATCTACCTTATTCAGTCACTGTAAAGTCAATGTCATGACCGGGTTGGAGAGAAACAAACGCTTTTTTCCAGTCATTACGCCTTCCGGTCGTTTGTTTAAAGCGTTTTGTTTTCCCTTTTACATTCATGACCGCTACCTGCTTCACTTTCACTTGAAATATAAATTCAACTGCTTGTTTGATTTCGCCTTTAGTGGCGTCTTTCAATACTTCAAACGTATATTGTTTGCGTTTGTCAGCAAGAAAAGTGCTTTTTTCAGAAGTATGCGGAGCTCTTAATACCATCATTAATCGTTCAGCGTTCATTGTAAGCGCTCCTCTAGCATTTTAACGGCTTCTTCAGTCATCAGCACGTTTTCAAATTGTAATAATAGGACAGGGTCCAATTCATCAACATCACACACAAGAAAGTGTGGAACGTTACGTGAGGAAAGGTACTCATTTTCGCCCATTTCATGCATAACAATTAAAGAATTCGTTAATTTCAATTCTTCCATTTTCGCTATAAAATCTTTGGTTTTGATGGTAGGGCATTGAAAATCAGCGACCACAACCAAACGACCTGTGCGATGAAGCTCCGAAAGTATACTACGGATTGCACCCTTATACATTTTTTTATTCAATTTCTGTGAATAGTCACGTTTTTTTGCTGCAAACGTCACACCACCTGAACGCCACAACGGACTGCGGATAGAGCCAGCACGTGCACGGCCTGTCCCTTTTTGATTCCATGGTTTACGTCCACCACCACGGACTTCAGCACGTGTTTTTTGCGCACTGTTTCCACTGCGCCAACTGTTCATAGTGCATACAACCGCTTGATGGATCAAACCTTCATTAAAGGTGCAATCAAAAATAGCAGGATTAAGAGTTGCTTGTTCTTTCGCAGCAGTACTTGCTTTTTTTGTTGTCATCATTCGCCCCTTGCTTGTTTTTTCACAGCGGGCTTGATTTCTACTCTAGCGCCGGGCGCACCTGGAATCGCGCCTTTAATCAGAACAAGATTGCGTTCAGCATCTATTTTAATTAATTCAAGACTTTGAGTAGTCACGCGTTTTGAGCCCATGTGACCCGCCATTTTTTTACCTTTAAACACACGACCTGGGCTTTGGTTTTGTCCAATAGAACCAGGTACACGATGAGAACGTGAGTTACCATGCGTTGCATCTTGAGTACGGAAATTGTGTCGTTTTACGGTACCAGCAAATCCTTTACCTTTGGATACTGCTGCCACATCGACAAACTGACCTTCTTGGAAGACATCAGGTGCGGCAAGAACTTGGCCGCAATTATAGGCACCAATGTCGTCAACCCGAAACTCTATTAACATATCGCCTGCTTCGACTTCAGCTTTTGCAAAATGTCCAGCCATAGGCTTAGACACTCGACTTGCCTTCTTGAAGCCACTTGTCAATTGAATCGCTGTATACCCATCTGCGTCCAGCGATTTCAGCTGAGAAATACGATTGGGCTGTACTTCAACCACTGAAACAGGAATTGACTTCCCTTCCGGGGTGAATATGCGAGTCATGCCGATTTTTCGACCCAATAAACCGATGTTCATTCTAACACCTCTATTAATCATCCAAACTAATCTGGACGTCCACGCCAGCTGCCAAATCTAGTTTCATCAATGCATCAACTGTTTTTTCAGTGGGATTGACGATCACTACCAATCGTTTGTGCGTTCTAAGCTCATATTGATCCTGAGCATCTTTATTCACATGCGGAGAAACCAATACTGAGAATTTCTCTTTTCTAATTGGCAAAGGAATTGGCCCACGAATTTGTGCACCTGTCCGTTTTGCCGTTTCGACTATTTCACGTGTTGATACATCTATCATGCGATGATCAAATGATTTAAGCCGAATTTTAATACTTTGATTATTACTCATAGTCATCACTCAATAATCTTAGCTACAACGCCCGCACCTACGGTACGACCACCTTCGCGAATTGCAAATCGTAAACCTTCATCCATCGCAATCGGTGCATGCAAATTAACTACTAATTTGACATTGTCTCCTGGCATAACCATTTCTATACCAGCAGGCAAATCGCATGTACCCGTTACGTCAGTCGTTCTGAAATAAAACTGAGGACGATACCCATTGAAGAATGGTGTGTGACGACCACCTTCTTCTTTCGACAATACGTAAACTTCCGCTTCGAATTGTGTATGTGGCTTGATCGAGCCTGGTTTTGCCAAGACTTGTCCACGTTCCACGTCTTCGCGCTTCGTGCCACGCAGTAATACACCAACGTTATCCCCTGCACGACCCTCATCCAACAGTTTGCGGAACATTTCCACACCTGTGCAGATGGTTTTGATAGTGTCGCGGATCCCGACAATTTCAACTTCTTCGCCTACTTTGACGATACCTGATTCCACACGACCAGTAACTACTGTACCCCGTCCAGAAATCGAGAACACGTCCTCAATCGGCAGCAAGAATGCTTTGTCAATATTACGAATAGGTTCAGGAATATACGAATCCATAGTTTCAACCAATTTCTCAATGGCTTTCACACCGATGTCTGTATCTTCACCTGCCAATGCTTTCAATGCAGAACCAACAACGATAGGAATGTCATCGCCAGGGAAATCATACGAGCTCAACAAGTCGCGAACTTCCATCTCAACCAATTCCAACAGCTCTGCATCGTCGACCATATCGGCTTTGTTTAAAAACACAACAATATACGGTACACCAACTTGGCGAGACAATAGTATGTGTTCGCGTGTTTGC
>CAZBSX010000175.1:0-4087 GCA_964494305.1 uncultured Legionella sp.
TGGCCAAATGATTGGAGACTCTCGACAAGGACGTGCTCTGTTGTGGGTGATGCTTATTTTATTGTTACCCAGTGTTTACGGCGAAATAGTGAGTGAACAGCAAGAAAACCCGGCTTTACACGCGATGCATATTGTAGGAGGTAACCTGGAAGGCAAAGAAACTCGCTTTGGGATTGTCAATTCTGCCTTGTGGACCGTTGCCACGACCGCAACCTCTAATGGTTCAGTCAATTCGATGCTTGATTCGTACACACCACTCGGCGGGCTAATCCCCTTATGGATGATGCATTTGGGTGAAATTGTATTTGGTGGCGTAGGCTCGGGATTATACGGTATGTTGTTAATGGTCATTATCACAGTCTTCATTGGCGGCTTAATGGTAGGGCGTTCCCCAGAATATTTGGGGAAAAAAATCGGTCCTTTTGAAATGAAAATGGCGACATTGGCTATCTTATTGGTTCCTTTATGGGTGATCTTGAGTACTGCGCTGACGGTATGCTTACCTGTAGGCAGACAAGCAGTCGCTAATCCTGGGGCTCACGGTTTGACTGAAATCCTCTATGCGATGACGTCGATGACGGCCAATAATGGTAGCGCATTTGCGGGATTACATGCGGATGAGCCTTTGTACCTTATCCTAGGGGGCGTGCTGATGATGATGGGGCGTTATTGGGTAGCCATTCCGATTTTGGCGTTAAGTGGTTCCTTGGTTCGCAAACAGATGGTTTCTCCAAGTCTTGCAACATTAGCGACGTATACGCCTTTATTTAGCGTGCTTCTCATCGCAGTCATTGTGATTTTGGGCGCTTTATCCTTTTTACCTGTCTTGACGTTGGGTCCGATTGTCGAACATTTTTTGCAATGGGTGCAGTATGTCTCGTAAATCCAAATTCAAGTCCGTATGGAACGGATCGATTGTCACGACTGCAATATTAGATGCATGTCTTAAACTCAATCCGCACTATCAATTACGTAACCCAGTGATGTTTACAGTCTATATCGGTGCTATCCTCAGTCTCATCTTGTGTGTTCAAGCCGCATGTGGACATGGTGAGGCATCAACCCAGTATATCTTTTGCATCTCGTTGGGACTTTGGTTCACCGTAGGGTTTGCTAATTTTGCGGAAAGTATGGCAGAGGGGCGAGGCAAAGCGCAGGCACAATCGTTGCGTAAAGCACGCCGGGATTTGATGGCAAAAAAACTAAGTTCAGTGTCTTTAACGAGCCAAGCAACGGTTGTTTGTGCAAGCCAATTGCGGATGGGGGATATCGTTCTTGTAGAAGCAGGGGACTTTATTCCTGGGGATGGCGAGGTGATTGATGGTATTGCTACTGTGAATGAATCTGCGATTACCGGAGAAAGTGCACCGGTGATTCGTGAAAGCGGAGGCGACCGTTGTTCGGTGACCGGTGGGACCCAGATTATTTCTGATTGGCTGATTATTCGGATCACGGCCAATCCAGGGGAAACATTTATCGATAAGATGATTGGTTTGGTGGAAGGGGCCAAACGTCAGAAAACGCCCAATGAATTAGTCTTAACGATTTTATTGGCTGCCTTTACTCTGATTTTTTTAACGGTGTGTGCCACGTTACCGGTTTTTTCTCTGTATTCTATTTCCATAGCCCACAGTGGCACCGTGATTACCTTGACTGCAGTGATTGCGTTATTTGTGTGTCTGGCTCCGACGACTATTGGCGGTTTATTATCTGCAATTGGGATAGCAGGCATGGATCGCATGATTCAAGCCAATGTGATTGCACTGTCTGGGCATGCAGTCGAAGCCGCAGGCGATGTAGATGTTTTGATTTTAGATAAGACCGGCACGATTACATTGGGGAATCGAGAAGCCATCGAATTTATTCCTGCCAACGGCGTGCTCATTAAGGATTTCGTTGCGGCCGCGCAATTGGCTTCGCTCGCTGATGAAACACCAGAAGGACGCAGTATCGTAATTCTGGCCAAAACGAAGTATCACATTCGTGGTCATGATTTAAAAAAATTACATGCCACGTTTATTCCCTTTACCGCCGAAACACGTATGAGTGGCGCTAATCTTGCTGGCCGTCAAATTCGTAAAGGCGCTGCAATCGCGATCGAGGCGTATATCCAAGATCAGAATGGGGTGTATCCAGACGATGTAAGAGAAGCGGTTACGGCGATTTCTAAGCAAGGCGGAACAGCATTGGTTGTTGCAGAAGGCAAAGCGGTGTTGGGGGTGATTCATTTAAAGGATATTGTCAAAGGCGGGATACGTGAACGATTTGCTGAGTTACGCCGCATGGGGATCAAAACGGTTATGGTCACTGGAGATAATCCATTAACCGCAGCGGCTATTGCAGCGGAAGCCGGTGTGGATGATTTTTTGGCCAATGCCAAACCGGAAGATAAATTAGCCTTGATTCGTAGTTTGCAAGCACAAGGATTGATGGTTGCGATGGCAGGAGATGGCACGAACGATGCACCCGCTTTAGCGCAAGCGGATGTTGCAGTAGCCATGAATTCTGGAACTCAGGCTGCTAAAGAAGCTGGAAACTTAATTGATTTAGACTCCAATCCAACCAAATTAATTGAAGTGGTGGATATTGGCAAGCAATTATTGATGACGCGTGGGGCATTGACAACGTTTAGTATTGCAAATGATGTGGCGAAATATTTTGCTATCTTGCCTGCTGCATTTGCGAGCACGTATCCGGTGTTAAATGGATTGAATGTGATGCATTTGCGCACACCTCAGACTGCCATATTATCTGCAGTGATCTTCAATGCGGTTATTATTGTGGGTTTAATCCCACTGGCGTTGCGAGGTGTGTCTTATCGACCGATCAATGTGCAATCATTACTACGGCGGCATATGCTCGTGTATGGTTTGGGGGGATTGATTGTGCCGTTTATCGGGATTAAAGGCTTGGATGTATTCATTGGGTATTTGCAATGATGTTGACGACAGCGTGGCGCTTATTGTTATTACTGACCCTCTTAACCGGGGGAATATATCCCTTGGTGATGACGGGGTTCGCACAATGGTGTTTCCCTTGGCAGGCGAATGGCAGTTTGCATGTGCTACAAGGCCAAGTGATAGGGTCGCACTGGATTGGTCAAGAGTTTAACTCTAACGATTATTTTTTTGGACGGCCTTCAGCCACCGCACATGGCGCTTATAATGGTTTGGCATCGGGTGGCTCAAATTTAGGACCTTCCAATCCAGCGCTTGTTGCGGTGATACAAGGTCGAATTGCCCAACGTAATTTATTGCAACTTCCCATTCCAGTGGATTTGGTGACCGCATCGGCAAGCGGATTAGATCCTGAGATCAGTCCAGCTGCGGCCTATTACCAGATCGACCGGATTGCGCTCAGTAGGCATATCTCTCCCAATCAATTAAGACGATTAATTTGGGCGCAGACGCAAAATCGCACGTTCGGAATATTGGGGGAGCCTCGCATTAATGTGCTGATGTTAAATCTTGCTTTAGATGCTATGGAGAGGCCATGACCAAAGACCGATCTGATCCAGAAGAACTGCTCCAACACATTCAAGAAGAAGAAGCAAAATCCAACATGGGGAAGTTAAAAATTTACCTAGGTGCTGCACCAGGGGTGGGTAAAACTTACAAAATGTTACATGACGCCTATCTCAGTCGGATGAAAAACTTAGATGTCGTTGTGGGTATTGCAGAATCACACGGTCGGCAAGAAATTGCCAAAATATTAAGCAAATTTGAGGTGCTGGCTCCGCAAGTGATTGCCTACCGCGATAAAAACTATCTGGAATTTGATATCGATGCCGCTTTAAAACGGTCGCCTGGTTTGATTTTAATGGATGAAATGGCGCATACCAATATGTCAGGATTGCGTCATGAAAAACGCTGGCAAGATATTAAAGAGTTACTCGATCGCGGTATTGATGTTCATACCACCTTAAATGTGCAACATATAGAAAGTTTAAAAGATGATGTTGCTCAAATTATTCAAGCGCCCATCAAAGAAACAGTGCCTGATTTTATGCTTGAACGTGCCCATGCGATTGAATTGGTTGATTTACCCGTGGACGATTTATTAAAACGTTTTCAAGACGGGAAAATCT
>CAZBSX010000176.1:0-4075 GCA_964494305.1 uncultured Legionella sp.
CGACCACCACCATGTCAAGGTGGTGCTCTACCACTGAGCTACGTGCCTAAAAAGTCATTAAACCGAAGGTGTTTAATAATCAAAGCCGGGGAGTATAGTATGGTTCTATCCTGATCGTCAACGGTTTAGGTGCTGAGCACGGTAAACGCATCTAAATTTTGAACATTACCACATCTATTTTGGGCTACGTGCCGTGCTTTATGCACGGCATCCATAGCGTCTCAAATCAGAGAAACTGGATTCCGCGCATAAAGCGCGGAACGTTGGCACTAGGGCCTTGCAATGTGCTTTTAGATGCGTTTACCGTGTTTGTTATCTTAATAATTATGTGATTTGAGAAAGGCTGGTATCAGAGGGAGAGCAGATTCCAGCCATATGAGCGAGGTGTACAGCTATGGTTACCACTGTTTTCCTTGTTGATTTGAAGAACGTTCCATCGTTGCGACAAACCATTCCTTGATTGGACTAACTTTGAAAACCAAGATGACGCTTGGTTTTCAGGAATTAAGTTTAACGACAAGCCTCAGAATGTCAATTATTTATTTCGATTCGAAACATAATGTTTCTATATTGCAACGTATCGTACAATTGATTACACTTTCGGCTATTCGACTTTAGCCATTTTTTACGAATCCTCGTGGCGCGACCACGAGGATTCGAACTGTCATAAAATGGCTAAAGTCGCGGTCTGGAGAACACGTTCGACTCTCGACGATTTATGTATGGTTTCATTACGAGTTGATTATCCGCATGGATACATTACAAAAAACTGATCTTAATCAACAATTTGCTGTGCGATTGCGCGATGCTTTATTGGCAAAAGGGTATGTGTCGTCTCGTTCTCCTTCTGGCGTGCATGTACAAAAATTCGCTGATTTAAGTGGACATTCCTTACAAATTTGTCGTAAATATTTGCGAGGACAGGCGATCCCTGAATCTAGAAAATTAATGGAAATCTCGGAAAAATTAGATGTTTCGCCAGGTTGGCTATTATTTGGAGATTGCCACGGCCAACGCCATGGGGCTGAGAATAAAATTACAATTAATAAAGAATTGCTGCATTATATTTATGTCCATGTTTCGGCGTTATACCAATCTCAGACACCGCAACCTGATTTTTGTTCAGAGTTTTTTATGACCCTGACGCAAGATGTGAGTCAAATTTCTAATGACATCGAACAATCTAAGAAAATCATTGATTTGGCCATATCAACCGCTAGTAAAGCACAAAATAAACGCTCTTTATCCAAATAAATAACAAATGTCGCGTGTTTGAGTGCAAAATTTGATATACTCACCTATATATAAATAAGACAGTGAATGAACAGGGTGTGATGACGTGCGCGCGAATCATATTTTTTTGGCAATTTTAGTTGCGGCAATTTGGGGGTGTAATTTTATCTTCATTACCTTGGCCTTGGGAGATTTGCCGCCTTATTTATTATGTGTATTGCGATTTTTCTTTTCTAGTATTCCAGCCATATTTTTTTTGCCGAAGCCGAATGCGAGTTTTAAGTTGATTTTTGCTTACGGTATGTTCATGTTTGGACTGCAGTTTTCGTTGTTGTTTGGTGGTCTATACGCCGGGATGCCGCCTGGTTTGACGTCATTGGTTTTCCAATCGCAAGTGTTTTTTAGTTTGTTTTTAGCTGCGATTTTTTTAGGAGAAATACCAAGCCCTCTGCAATGGGTTGGCACAGTCATTGCGTTTGAGGGTTTTGTATTGGTTTGGGTCAATTATACAGATTCGGCGTCATGGATTGGATTCATTTTGGTGTTGGCTGCGGCTGTTGCGATGGGGGGTGGGAATTTATTTTCTCGCAAATTAGCACAAGTGAACTCCTATAGCTTAGTAGCGTGGGGAAGTCTGGTCTCTCTCGTGTTACTGATTCCTCTTAGTTTATATTTGGAAGGCAGTCAATTGATTATCCAGAGTTTGCGTCATGTATCCTGGACAACCATCGGCTTGTTGGCATTTATCGTTTATATATCAACCTGGGTAGGGTATGGACTTTGGAATAGATTGTTGTGTCAATACTCAGTGGCTTCGGTAATTCCATTTACTTTGTTGGTCCCGGTGTTTGGTATTGTGTGCGCGCACTTGGTTTTTGACGAACCGATTCAACATTGGAAGCTTGTGGCTGCATGGTTGATTCTTTGTGGGCTTGGCATTAATGTTTTAGGTAGCCGGATGATGACACGTCGCCAACAGGCTTCGGTAGTTTCTCCGCCAGAGGCAGTGAAACTGACCTCATTTGATAATCATTCTGCATAGTTTATGCCTTTATTTGCAAATTCACAGGATACTGCTACCATGAATGAGGAAGATCAATTACTCCAAGGAGATCATGATGGCCCGAGTTGCAAAACCAGCTGCAAAAAAAGTGCCTGCAAAAGCCGCAACTAAAACAACTACGAAAGCAGCCACAAAAGCAGTTTCAAAACCGTCTACCCGAACATCCACCAAAATATCTGCAAAAACATCTACAGCCTCAAGTCGGAATTGGTCGTGGTTACTGGGTTTAGGCGTGTTATTTGTTATATTTGGATTTTTGGGATTGAGTTCAGTGATTGGCGTTACGTTAATCAGTATCGTATTTATTGGATTTATGTTTTTGATCGGCGGTGTGCTCCAATTTGTGGATGTATTTAAAAGTAAAAAATGGAAAGTAGCGGTTTGGCATGGTTTGATCGCAGTGATGTATTTCATAGGTGGGTGTTTCATCGTCTGGGATCCACTGCTGGCTTCTACGGTTATCACAGCCTTAATCGGGTGGACCTTAGTGGTTATTGGGCTCGTTCGTTTGGTGATGGCTCTGTCATTACACGGTACACCAGGATGGATCTTTACTTTAGTTGCTAGTTTGGCTGCTATTGTCCTCGGAGGTATTATTCTGATGCAATGGCCATTATCGAGTCTTTGGGTGATCGGCCTGTTCATTTCTATCGAATTGTTACTGAATGGATTGAGCTATGTGATTATGGCATTCTCTATGCGTAACCACTCAAAATAATAGGTCATTCAGCTGCCGCATCTTGAACGTAATGCTTGCAGAAAACCTCTACCCCGGCGAAAGCCGGGGTACTCACATCCATAGGTATGCTGCGCTTTATATAGACAAAAAATAAAAAAAGCGATAGAATCGGCCATATTTTTTAAAGTCCAACATAATGTCTGCTCGACCTGACGATCGTCTACAAAACTTTATTATTGAGTATTTATCCGACCTACAGGAGCGGGTTGAAGCGCAAGCAGCTGCGACGGCCGACCTGGATAAGCGGTTTGCGATAGATGTTTTGGCGGATGCTCTAGACAAAACCCGTATGGTTGTTCCTCAATTTTTTCCAGATGTAGACACAGACAAAGAAAACTTTTTTCTCGATTTGTTAACAGAACAGTATGAGCTGATCCATCTTGATCATGAACGTAAAATTTCTATGTTAACGGAATTGAAAGCCAATGCTGAGCTTACGCTGAATGGGATTAACCAGTTCTATAGCAAAATAACCCCTCAAAAAATCAATTCGCACGCTATTATTTTATATAAAAATGCACTCTATCACTACAATAAGAGCACTCCGGCTCATCCTACCTTAACACCAATTAGAGTCGGCCCCGAAGACAATACATCAGTAGAAAAGAACCGCACTGAAATCTATCGTCGATTGAAAGAACAAATTGCAAAACAAGCGCATGCGCAGATGGTTTTTGCACAAGGTCATGATCGATCGTTAACGGTTGCCCTGATTGGTATGCCGACCGAATACCAGTGGCGGCAAGCCAATCTTGCATTGACTGCTGATTTACTTGACGCGATTGAAGCACAATTACGATCAGTGATTCAAAGATATACCGATCTCAAAAATAAATTCATCGGTTCGACGGTGAGAGGTGGACTCATCATTGGCGGTATCGTAGGGGTAGAATTAATCCTGTGGAAGCTGATCCAAGTCTTGAGCGGCTCTCTGGTCACATTGGCAAAAATGGTTGTGTTACTGAAATTCACGGCAATTTTAGGCGTGGTGCTGCTGGGATTCAGTCTTGGATTGGCGTTTCATTTTTCTGTCCGTCACA
>CAZBSX010000177.1:0-4059 GCA_964494305.1 uncultured Legionella sp.
GATGAGGCGTCATCTGTCTCATCTGTCAAAACAATATAAGCGTGCTGAACGAGCATACCGCCATCGGCCAATGATATCATTCGGGTTAAATGGCAAGGGGTTTTTTTACGTGTTTTAGGTTCATAGGTTGCATCAATGGTAAGATGGCGTTTCATACTATGCTCGGACGGTAATTGGATAAGCGCATACTTTCGTCCTTCTTTATTCGTGTTGAAGTCGATAGAAAACTGATCGCGGAAAGTGTCTAGATAATGAAACAATCCATGGTGGAAGACGCCTGAATGGGCTGTAGCGATTGTTTTCCAATTTTCTTTTTGATTGCGCATAATTATCTATAAATAAAACATTTGGACTAATATTTTACCATAATTGGCGACGCAATCAACCATTTGACCTTTGTTGCGTATCAATTGCAGGCAAACCTCGAATCCCAAGCTAAAAATTAATGGTTCATAGGAGGGTAATCTAAGGGAAGAAGCAACCACATGATGATATATATAAAAAAAGCAGCGCCTCCGAATAAGAAGAAAAATATAAATAGGAGGCGTATCCAAGTTGGATCTAATCCGAAATAGTTTGCTAAACCACCACAAACACCTGCAATCATTCTTTCGTGAGCAGAGCGATACAGTTTTTTATAGCGTTCGGGTTGTATGGTTATCACTGCTGCTCTATTGGCGTAATCTAATGGAACAATGAGCCACATAATGATATATATAAAGAAGCCTGAGCCGCCAAACAGAAGGAATAAAATAAAAAGGAATCGCATCAGACCAGGGGCCATCCCAAAGTAATTTGCTAAACCACCACAAACTCCCGCAATTATTCTGTTGTTGGAGGAACGGTATAATTTTTGATAGGGTTTGGATGCTAAAGTCATCGGTGCCTCGGTCGTGAAATAGGAAGACTGTTTAGTCTAGTACATAGTTCTATATATTGTAGCTGATAATCTAAACGTTGGGGATATAAAATATACCCTGTTTATGCTGAGGAGTGGGCAGCTACCATGGATAGACAGCACGAGACTTCGAGATGCTGCTACGCAGCTCCTCAGTCTGAACGGAACATAAATTTTATCCCATTCATGCTGAGGAGTGGCGCGCCAAGTCTCGAAGCATGGTGAGTTATAACTACGCTGCGAGCAATTTTGTGGCGATTGCTCAAAATACGAATGGAGTTTCCATATGTTTTATGCTGCACTGCTACGCAATAGTTTGGAAGCAATTTTTAATCCGTTTTCGCTGATTCTTATTCTACTCGGTGTAACGCTGGTACTTTGTTTTGTCTACCAAGCAAGTTATACATGGATCTATAGCGCGATAGCATTATTGATATGCGTATTTGCGTTTAGTACGGGTTGGCTTCCAACTTGGTTATTTGAGAATTTGGCACGTCAGTATACTGTCGTAGCGACTCCAAATCCTGCGATTCGCTGGATAGTTGTGCTTGGTGGTGGTCATCATTACCACCGCAATACACCTGTCAATCAAATGCTTACCAATAACACAGTCAATCGTTTGTTGGAAGGCGTTAGGATATATCAACAGATTTCTGGCTCAAAATTGATTTTATCTGGTGGCGGATACCATCTATCCACGCGACGTTTTGGGGTGTTGCGACAAAATCGTCTTGAAAATACAGATGGTTTCGAAATGGCCGAACTTGCTTCTTGGTTCCATATTCCCGAAACGGATATTGTCATAGAGACAGCCTCTATTAATACGGCTGATGAGGCCGTCGCGATTAAGGCGTTGGTACATGCAGAGCCATTCTATTTGGTCACGTCCGCAGTTCATATGCCGCGCTCCATGGTATTATTTCATCGACAAGGATTGCATCCAATCGCTGCGCCTGCGGAGTACCCATTGACTGACAAAAAAAACCGATGGATCAAGCAACTGCGCCCTGATCCAGCAAATCTGGTGAAAATGAATTTTTTGTGTCACGAATACTTAGGATTACTCTGGATGAAGGTATGGCTCTAAATATTGGCTTCGAGGTGATATATGTGTCAATGGTTGATGGCAAAGCTCTACGATAAAATCATGCATGATGCCGAGGAAAAGGGTTTACGCGATTGGCGGCGAAGTCTGCTACAGCCTATTAAAGGGGATGTACTAGAGCTTGGTTGTGGTACGGGGGCGAATTTAGACTTTTATCCGGATATCATCAAGCGTTTGGTACTTATCGAGCCTAATGCTTATATGTGTCAACAGTTAAAAGACAAGATTATTGAGCGTAAGCAATTTATTGAAGTGTTCAATACCAAGGCGGAATGCCTTGCACTGCCAGATGCTAGTTTTGATGCGGTCGTTTGTACATTAGTATTGTGTTCAGTGAGTGATGTAGACAAAACATTAGCTGAAATTCACCGGGTCTTGCGGCCAGAAGGAAAGCTTTTTTTTATTGAGCACGTTGCGGCGCATGCTGATTCCAAACGCTATCAATGGCAACGTCGCCTCTCATTTTTATGGCAGTTTATTAACACAGGGTGCCATGTTACACGCGCCACGGAACGTGCTATCACGCACGCGGGATTTCAAATTATCGAGATTCAGCGCCAAAGTATGCGAGGCGTTCCTGCCATTGTGCGCCCCAGTATTCGTGGCATAGCAATGAAAATCTCGACTTTAGGGCAAACACGCTAAGTAGCGTGCAATGGTGTCCTTCATCCCAAATTGCAGTGCATCACAAATTAATGCATGCCCAATGGAGACTTCTTGTATCGTGGGAGTGGCTTGCAGGAATGCGTGTAAGTTTGTGAGATCAAGATCGTGACCTGCATTTAATCCAATTCCGAGCGCATGAATGGCGGTGGCGGCATCTTGGTAGGTTTTCAGGGTTTGCGTCCCTTGGTTGGTCCCATAATGTTTGGCATACGCTTCTGTATACAGCTCAACCCGATCGGTGCCTGTAATAGGTAATAATTCAATGTCGTTGGCAGACAGTGTATGTGGATCAATAAATAAAGATGTCCGAATGCCATCTGCATGGAGTGCGGTGATCGTGTCTTTTAAAAAATCGACATTTTTTTCGATTAACCAGCCTGCGTTGGACGTGAGGACGTGTGGTGGATCGGGCACTAAGGTGCATTGGGCTGGTCTCACTGCTTTGACCAATTGCATGAAATCTGTATCGGGGTAACCTTCAATATTGAACTCCACATCAATGGCTTTTGCAATCTGATACACGTCGTCTTTACGAATATGGCGTGCATCAGGACGTGGGTGTACCGTAATGCCATGAGCGCCATATGAGATGATATCCAAAGCCCATTGTAGGACGTTCGGATTATTGCCGCCGCGTGAGTTTCTGAGGGTTGCGAGCTTATTGACATTAACACTGAGTTTCGTCATATCTTATCCTGATAAACGTGATGCGCAAAGTATATACTTAAGTTTATTGAGTGCACAGTGTCTCAAAATTTGAGACCCAATTGTAGTAGTGTTTTATCAGAAGCGCCTCCAGGAACGCTTATTGCGGTCTCATCTAATTTTTGAAAAATCTCACCACGACTTTTATTATAGAAAATTAAATGACTTGCATTAAAAGAACCAGCTACTGATACATAATATTTTTCGACATCGAGAATGTTGATTCTTTTTCGTGCTGCATTCGTGGCTATTCGCTGAGGTATGCAATACGTCGTATTGTAAATAGAGTCATCTGAACAGCCTCGACTTACTGAAGTGCCGCAAGAATATATTTTTGAATCGTAGTAAGTAGTCGTATATGAAGGATAGCGATCTGAACTATATTGATGACCTTCACTGATAGAGGTACCGCAAGAATATCCGTTTAAATCATAATAGGTCGTATTGTTGGAATGGTAATAGCCTGAGCTGTACCTATTAACTTGAGTTATTGAGCTACCGAAAGAATGTCTTGTTACATTATAGTAAACAGTCGTATAAGCAGCGTAATAGTTTGAATGAAATTCGCGACCTTCACTCACTGAAGTGCCACAGAACGCTCCCTTTGAATCATAGTAAGTTGTATTGTACGAAGGGTAATAATCTGAGGTTGGTTTCTGATTTTTTTCTTGTTCCTGACTTTTTC
>CAZBSX010000178.1:0-4054 GCA_964494305.1 uncultured Legionella sp.
CCCATACCATAAAGAATTCCAAAATTAATCACTTTGGCTTGGCGTCGCATTTCTGAACTCACTGCCTCTAATGGAACACCAGCCACTTCACTCGCTGTTGCAGCATGGATATCCAAACCTGCATTGAATGCGGCAATCAGCTGAGGATCCTGCGAAAGATGCGCCATAATTCGAAGTTCAATTTGAGAATAATCGGCTTTGACCAACACGTGTCCGGGTGGGGCAATGAACGCGCGGCGAATTAAGCGTCCTTCTTCAGTACGAATCGGAATGTTTTGCAGATTTGGATCGGAGGAGGATAAGCGTCCCGTTGCGGTGATCGCTTGGTTGTAAGACGTATGTACTCGCCCAGTTTTGGGATTAATTTTTTTAGGCAAAGCATCAATGTAGGTCGAAACTAATTTACTCAAACTCCGATAATCCAAAATAATTTTAGGTAATTCGTAGTCTAGCGCAAGTTCTTGTAATACAGATTCTGCGGTAGAAGGTTGACCGGTAGGAGTTTTAGATGGGACTGGAATCTGCAAGTCTTCGTATAAAATGGCTTGTAATTGTTTCGGGGAATTCAGATTAAATGGTTTGCCTGCTAACGCAATCGCCTGCTGTTCAAGCTCTAACAAACGGGCTTTTAAGCGGATGCCATGTTGGTTTAAGCGCTCTGGATCGATCAAGACTCCGTGGCGTTCCATATCAGCAAGTACTGGAATTAAAGGGGTTTCCAAGGTATCTAATAAGGTTTTTAATTTCGGTGCAAGTTTTGGGTACAAGGTGTGGTGGAGTTGGAGCGTGACCATGGCGTCTTCCGCGGCATAAGGTGCCGCTTGCTCGACAGGAATTTGATCAAAGCGCAATTGTTTGCTACCCGTGCCTGCAATATCAGTAAAACGGATGGTGGTATGATTTAAATATTTTTCAGCGAGCGTGTCCAAATCATGGCGCCGATCTGCGCTGGCCAAAAGATATGATTCGAGCATCGTGTCGTAGAGCTTTCCTTGCAAGGTAATCCCATAGTTTTGAAAAATAATTCGGTCATATTTTAAATTTTGTCCGAGTTTGGGAATACTCGGATTTTCCAATAATGGTTTGAGATCACGGAGAACCTGCGCTTGTTCCAATTGTGGGGTCCCATCCAAGTGTTGTAAAGGGATATATGCGGGTTTCTGTCCACTCACTTGGATCGCGATGCCGACTAATTCTGCTTGAATGGGGTCGAGATGCGTGGTCTCAGTATCAATGCAGATCAAATCGGCCTGTTGCAATGCCTGCAGGTAAGATTGCCAAGCGGCCAGTGTTGTAATCGTCAAGTAAGCAAATGGTTGCGCGGGTACTTGAGGGGTGTTTTTTTCGGCTGGATTATCACGTCCCCAATGTTTGAATTCTAAATTTTGTGCCAAAATTTGTAATTGGTCATGATCTGCAGGCTGTTGTGTGAGGTCACCAGGGGATACAGCCAAGGGCACATCAGTTTTGATGGTCACTAAACGTTTGGATAGGGGCAAATGCGCTAGGCTTGCACGCAGATGCTCTCCAATTTTCCCAGTGAATTCTGCAGCATGTTGAATGATTGCATCGAGGTTACCGTAGGTTTCGAGCCAAGATATCGCCGTTTTAGGGCCACATTTGGTGACGCCAGGGATATTATCGGAAGTATCCCCAACCAAGGTGAGATAATCAATAATTTGTTGTGGTTGCACACCGAACTTGGTTTTTACCCCAGCAATATCCAATACTTGATCGGTCATTGTATTGATTAAAGAAACCTGATCATTGACCAATTGCGCCATATCTTTATCGCCAGTGGAGATCAAGACCGACATCCCCGCTTGGCAAGCTTGTACAGCCAAGGTCCCAATCACATCATCGGCTTCAACGCCTGGAATGACTAAAATAGGTAAGCCCATCGCACGTAAAAAGTCTTGCAAGGGATCAAACTGGACGACCAAATCATCTGGTGTTGGCGCACGATGCGCTTTGTATTCGGGGTACCACTCGTCCCGAAAGGTTTTTCCTTTCGCATCAAAAATGACCGCGATATGGGTGGGTTGGTACGTTTTAATTAGCCGTTTCACCATGGACACGACACCATATACGGCACCAGTAGGCTGTCCCTTACTATTTTTTAGCGGGGGTAACGCATGAAATGCACGATAGAAATAAGACGAACCATCGATCAAAATCAATGGTTTACTCATTCTGCAGTATCCTTAGCGGTCAATGCTGCGAGCTTTTCACTGAGTTGCGTGATTTTTTCGCTCAACGCTTGAATGTTTTTGCGCATAAATGGGATGCGTGTGACGGACAGTTCTTGCTCTATCGCTTTGTCTTTAGGCCGTGCTGGTGTCCCTAAGTAGATGTTACCTTGTTTCAGATGTTTTTTGGGCGGGACGCCTGCTCTGGCGCCTAAAATAACGCCATCATCAATGAGCACATGATCACTGACGCCGACATTGGCTGCGAATGTTACATAATTTCCGCTTTTTGTGCTGCCTGCAATCCCAGTAAACGCACATAAAATATTATGTTTACCCAATTGTACGGAATGCGCAATTTGCACCAAATTATCAATTTTCGTACCTTCTCCGATGAGCGTATTGCCTAATGTTGCGCGGTCAATCATGGTAGATGCACCAATTTCGACATCATTTTCAATCACAACCGAGCCAACATGGGGAATTTTGTGGTGTTTGCCTTGCTCGTAGAAGTAGCCAAAACCGTCTGATCCAATCACCGTATTCGCATGAATACTCACGCGGTCGCCAATTTTTGCATTATCATACACCGTGACGTGAGGATGAAGTGTTGTCTGACTGCCGATATGCACGTGATGCCCGATTGCGACATGACTTTTGATGACAGAGTGATCGCCAACGCTGGAGCCCGATTGGATGGTGACAAAAGGTCCAATGGAAATATCCTTACCGAGTTTGACATCGTCAGCAATGACTGCGCTGGGATGAATACCCAATGTTGCTGGATGCGGCGGATAAAAATGTTGCAACAATTGCATAAACGCTTTAAAGGGATGCGCGACTTGAATCAACGGTTTTTGCAAGTCATTCACCTGATTGCTGACTAAGACCGCCGCAGCTGCAGACGATTCGGCCAATTTGATATTGTCGGTCCCTTCGGCAAAGATTAACGATTGCGGGGTTATCTTATCAATGGGCGATAATCCGTGAATGATCATTGAAGGATCGCCTTTGACGACACCATTGACAATTGTAGCGATTTCGCTCAGCGTGGCCTTCATTGCATTCCTCGAAAACAAAGAGAATCATTATACCCGTTTGTTGACGTTTTTAAAAACATCAAATTGTGACCTTTTGTGTCGCCAACTCCGCTGGGTTATCAGTTTTAGCTGGCTCTGCAGTTGATTTAAATTTTGATAACGCCTTTAATTGAGAGAATACGTTCTGCATTGTGTTGTTGCCAGAAATTTTGGCCAGTATTCTTTGCTCAACGGATGCCCTTTCCCGGCCTGCGCTATCGGTGAGTGATATGGTTAGATGATCTCCGGAATGTACGTGAGTGGGCTGCAGAGCTGATAGTTGATTTTCTTGTGCAATGCTTATTTTATATTCGGTGTTGCTGGTTTCTGTGCCATATATATTTTTTATGGTCGTTCGCACTGTAAATAGATCATGTCGTGTTGCGAAATTACTTAATTGATTATGATCTTGAAGTGCATCCAATAGCCCAGACGATTGATATACGATAAATTCGGAGTTAAAGGCGGCTGGAAGTTCTTTAAGATGAGTCTGTTGATCCGTGTAGCTGATGATAAAAAATTTAATACGGACGCGTTGTTCTGGGGTTAAATTTGATAATGTTTCTTTTAACTTCATACGTGCAAGATCGAGCTTAGCCTGATTGGTGACAATTTCTTCACCGTCGGTAAAAACTAATATGTTATAATAATTATTCCTATCTATTAAAGCGGGAGCTAATGCGGTGGAACAAGCCTTGGTAAGATGGGTTTCACCGCCATCTAGCGCATAATCGTTCATGTGTTTCTCAAATGATTCGAATGATTCGAATGTAGAGAATGAGACCA
>CAZBSX010000179.1:0-4046 GCA_964494305.1 uncultured Legionella sp.
TTAAAAAACTTTCACTATATTTCTACTGTATCAGTATTAAATGAAGGGTATACGCCAAATTACGATTACTATGTGTTTACTGAAGAAGATAGTGGGGACAATTTAAAAGAACATTCCAACGTTTACATTAAAACCAAATATGAAGGAGAGGCAGTTGTCATCAAATATAGAGAACAAGGTGTAAACAGTAACATTTACCGTGTTGGTAATTTGGCATTTATATTAAGTAATTACAGGGCTCAAGAAAATATAGAGGAAAACGCTTTTTTTACTCGTATCAAGTGTTTGATTGATTTGCACATGATCTCTAAAGAATTAGCTTTAGAAGAAATCTCCCCAGTTGATCTCACTGCCGAAGCCATCATTACGTTATTTGATAAAAAGATTACCCTTAACCAAACATTTCATGTATTTAATCATGCATTGTATAACATGCAAGATGTTCTACAGAACAATGTAGAATTTTCTGTAAAAACAACAACTATTAATCAATTTATTAATACCATTATTCATAATTTTGATAATATGGAGCATCAGCAACTCGTAGAACGTTACCTACTGCATATGGGCTGGTTAAACGAGACAGCAAACAAAAAAACACAAACCGAGGTTCTGCAAGAAAAAACGAGCATGATTTTAAAAAAACTTGGATTTGTTTGGCCTGATATCAGCAATCAAGAAATTGCCACCTATCTTTTGAGGAATATTAAGCGTGGAGAAAAAAAGTAACATATTAAGTCTTCTCGAAATTGTAACACCAATTATACCCGCGCCCATTTATTGGGAAAATGTGAATAGTGTTCTTTTAGGCGGTAATGATGCAGTCATTCAAGGAACAGGCGCAAAACATGCTGATGCGTATATAGGTAAATCTCTCTTTGAGATTTACCCAAAGGAAATGGCCGAACACATCAAACGTCATAATGAAGAAGTCATGCGAACCGGTCAAGTTCTTTCCCAAGAAGAAGCCATTCACGATATTACAACCGGGGAATTTAAGTATTTCACTGCAATTAAAGCCCCTTTATATGATGAAAATGGTGAAATCATCGGTATTATTGGCACCTCGATCGACATCACTGACCGAAAAAAAATGGAAGAAGACCTCAAAAAAGCCAAAGAAGCAGCAGAAACTGCCGATCATGCCAAAACTGAGTTTCTTGCGAATATCAGTCACGATATCCGAACCCCGTTGTCGGGCATTGTTGGAATGGCGGAAATTCTGAAAAATGAAGTCGCCACGCCGATCCAAAAACAACATGCACATGATTTAGGCCAAAGTGGGCATGAATTATTGAATATGCTGAATGAAATTTTGGATGTGGTGCAAGCGGGTGCATTGACATCTAGTGATGTTCATAACGCACCCTTTAGCATCAGACACCTCATTCAAGGCATTATCAACCTTGAGCACCCTTCTACAATTGTGAAAAAAATTGAACTCATCGCGAACATCGCTGCGGATATTCCCCCTGTCCTCATTAGCGATCATAAAAAGATCTACCATATCCTACTGAATCTCGTTGGAAATGCCATCAAATTCACCAATGCAGGTCAAGTCGAAATACGGGTTTCTCTACTGAAACGAGTGGATGACGTTGTTACGCTCAAGTTTGAAGTTATTGATACCGGTAAGGGTATTCCTCCAGAAGCGTTAAGCAAAATATTTGACCGATTTTTTCGCGTTGAACCCTCTTACAAAGGTCGCGACAAAGGTCATGGTTTGGGCCTGCATTTTGCACAGTCATATACACAATTGTTGGGTGGGCAGGTCGATGTCACCAGTCAACTCGATGTCGGCTCGACGTTTTCTTTTGTGCTTACCATGAACATTGATAAATCCGACAATACGATCACCCATGATTTAGACAATCCGGCTAGTATTGAAGAAGCGCCATCGACCGAAGGTCTCTTCCAATATACGCCTCAAATACTCGTGATTGAAGATAATTTGATTGCGCTGAATATTGTTGACTTAATGCTAAAACAAGCAAAGTTCTCCACTACGGCTGTGACAAATGGTGAAACTGCACTTGAACTTGCGACGACTCAACATTTTGATTTCATATTTTCCGATGTCGGATTGCCTGGAATATCCGGTATCGAGTTTACCCAGCAATTGCGCGCCTATGAAAAAACACATCATAAAACACCCGTACCTATTGTTGGTTTAACCGCACACGCAGAAGGAAAAATTAAAGAGGAATGCCTTGCAGCAGGCATGAATGACGTCGCGCTAAAACCGTTGAGACTTCCTACGCTTAAAAGAATTATTACTCAATATGCATTGCCGCACGAACTCGAGATCGAACATACCGCTCAGGACGAAAAACACGCAGAACAACCCAGCAAGCTTGGTCTTGATTTACCCAACACCGAGTCAGAACTTTTAAATTTAGCGCAATGGCCGCTCCTCAATGCTGATCTCGCTATCAAGGAATTGGGTAATAACAAAACTTTAGTCGTCAATATGCTCCAAGCATTTTTGGATGAGCAAATCCCCCAAGAAAAAGCTAACCTCGAAGCAGCATATCAACACAAAGATTGGCATCAAATCGAAAAATTAGCCCATAAAATGAAAGGCGGCACGGTATACCTAAAACTCACAAAACTGTCTACTGCGTGCCAATATATGGAGCGATATCATAAAGCTGGACATAGAAAACTCTTAGAGCAACTTTACCGGCAAATGCTCGCGACTATCCATGAAACTATTCCTGTCGTAAATCAGTGGCTACAACAGGCTTAAAATCTACTTAATTTATACGAGCTGACATTGCTGATATCAGAGAGATTGTCATCGTCGGTCTGACCAGACTGTGGCGTATAAGGGGTACTGTTTTTGCCCTGTAACGACCCAAGTAAACAAAGTAGATGCGGTGCTGAATCAAGCGCAGACTTTGATATATTTGGAAACATATTGTTTGCTATATGCGCTGCTCTCTCTTTGGGTGACCTTTTATCAGAAAAAGCAGATTGAGCAACAAACCGAGGCTCTGCAATTTCAACACCAGACGTCACTGGTTGGGTTTCCTGACGTGGGGGCTGGTACAAATTGGGCCGTGGGGGCTGGTACAAATTGAGCAACGTACTTGCGTTATGGCACAAATAAATCTCATTTCCATTGGATAGCGTTCCGATCCAATCGTTCCCATAAAATAAAGTATCTCCTTGAATATAAAAACCCTTCGAACGACACGAATCGACAGGAATATCGAGTAAAAAAATTCCGTCGCCATTAGAAATGACGATACCTTTGATCATAAGTATAGAAAACTGACCTCTCACTGTATGCGTCTCATTAGTAATTTTAAATTGCACAATTAAATCCAAATATAGGGCTCAAATAGAAATAAAGAGCACTGTGATCAATAATAGATCATTATACTATTTGGTGCCAAAAAATGCAAGTCAGCATTCTAAAATCACTATATAACCTACAGTGGCCCCGTGATCGATATCCACGGGGATTCAATATTTTGAAAATGACAAAGAATCGGATAGCGCCATACCATCAATGTGGATTTTGCACACCAATATGTTCTGATTTTAGGATTTGAATGATATAGGCTTGTACTTCAGGGAGCTTGTCGATATTGAAATGATTCACGCGCGTGATGTGTTTATCTTTGAGCAAATCCACTTGAACCATCTTGGTATGTGGGCTCTCAGCTTTCATTGGACATCCCCAAGGCACGATAGCATGTGCCGCGGCGCCCCCACTGGAAAGATTGTAAAAAGATTTAACATTCGAAGGGATGGTTTGTTCTTTGGTATGATCAAGATTAATAATCAAAGCAACTGGGATATGAGCTTTATTTAAACGTCGCGCCAACGTAATTTCATCATCTGCACCATAACTGTGACCGATTAAAACGATGGGCGTTCGACAGCGATACGTGTCTGATTCATAACGTTTAATCAAAAAAGCACTCAATTGTTTCTCTTCCATATGAGATATCGATTGCGCTGGAATCCCTATTTCCCGATCAATTTTGCCCGCTAAATCAATCATTCCTGTACTGAATACATCAAGAAAACCCCGT
>CAZBSX010000180.1:0-4007 GCA_964494305.1 uncultured Legionella sp.
AAATTGGCATGCGAGGGCTTAACGCTCAAAATAAGGCTCGCAAGTATAACTGGACTGCACGCGTATTAAAAGAGGGTACATCAATGCGGCAAATAGCTTTAGATACTGAAACCACGGGGATTGGACATGAAGTCGGTCACCGCATTATTGAAATTGGTTGTGTCGAATTGGTTGATCGCCGCATTACTGGGCAGACCTTTCAAATTTATTTAAACCCAGAACGTTTGGTCGATGAGGGCGCGTTTCGAGTCCATGGTATCAGCGATCATTTTTTGCAAGACAAACCCGTGTTCAAAACAATTTGTGATGAATTTCTAAAGTTCATTGATCACGCAGAATTAATTATTCATAACGCTACTTTCGATCTCGGATTTTTAAATGCAGAATTAAGTCGAATGAAGCACCCTGAGCGGATTGAACAGAAATGCTCAGTCATCGATACTTTAGTGCTAGCGCGAAAAAAACATCCTGGTCAACGCAATTCATTAGATGCCTTGTGTAAGCGTTACGATATCGACAATACAAATCGACAATTGCACGGCGCATTGCTTGATGCACAAATTTTAGCCCAGCTTTATTTGGCGATGACCGGTGGACAAACTGATTTATTTGGCGATATGGGTCAGGATAAGACCAAACAGCATACAGTGCATATTGAGCAACCAAGATTGTCGTCCAATTCACCGGTTCATTATGCGAATGCAAATGAATTAAGCCGACATCAAGAATTTATGCAAAATTTACTGAAAGATTAGAGTGTATTGACAATGACTCCTTCGGCTTGTCCCTAATCCCGCCATTGCTGTAAAAATGAATCGTTTCATCAAGGACATATCTCATTCTTATAATTGCGCGTTGATGTATGTCCACACGGTTGCTTTCTACACTCCGTTCGGATTGAGGCGCTGTGAAACAGCGTCTGGAAATCCCATGTTGCTTATCCATGCTTCGAGACGTGGCTGCGCCACTCCTCAGCACGAACGGGGTTTTTGTGAGCTCCGTTCGGATTGAGGCGCTGCAAGGCAGCGTCTGGAAATCCCATGTTGCTTATCCATGCTTCGAGACGTGGCTGCGCCACTCCTCAGCACGAACGGGGTTTTTGTGAGCTCCGTTCGGATTGAGGCGCTGCAAGGCAGCGTCTGGAAATCCCATGTTGCTTATCCATGCTTCGAGACGTGGCTGCGCCACTCCTCAGCACGAACGGGGGATACATCAGATTGCGAGCATCCACGTGTTTTAACGCATTGTTTTTTATCAAATTTTCGTGACTATCTCTCTGCACAAAATCATATATCCGACTATGTTATAAATAATTATTTGATTATAAATAATACAATAAGTGTACTATAATTACATATATAGATTTGATTTAAGGATAAATCATGAAAAAAACAAAGTGGAAGAAACCAATCATACTTACGGTTGGTTTGATGGCGACATTGATGCTGTGGACGACGACTGCGGCGCAATCTACGATTTATCTGTACGGATACGATCTGGCGTCAGCGGAACAATTTGTATTTAATCCAAGAACATTACGTTGGACGGCAATTGATGCTGATGGCGCAGTTGTAAAAACAGGGCATGGTTCAGCGGGTCGTTCCTATTGTCCAGATACTGGCCGTCATTGTCATACGCCCACAGGTACTTTCCACGTAATCAGCAAGGGCGGCGCAGGATGTCGTTCAAGTCGTTACCCAGTCGGTCGTGGTGGTTCGCCCATGCCGTATTGCATGTATTTTTCTAAAAATTATGCCGTTCACGGTTCTTATGAGGTGCCCGATTATAATGCAAGCCATGGGTGTATTCGGGTTCATCCGCAAGATGCAAAATGGTTATATTATAATTTCATGAAAGTTGGCACTACCGTGGTTGTGAAACCCTATTAGCAAATTTGATGTTTCTCTGAGTATGAGCAATTGTAGTGAATAGGGCAGTTTGACTTATGGTATGGCGTGGTCTTTACTGAAATGATGTATGTATTTTGAGAGAAAAATATTATGACTAAAATGTTTGAACCCGAAAAGTTTTTCGCCAAATTGGATTACTCGTCTCAAGAGCTAAGAAAATATGCCGATGAATTCGCCGATTTTCTTGCGACGATCAAAGAACAACCTGCAAGTATGTTATCGTTGATCAAATCGCTGCGAGCACTTAAGACGATGCCGATTGATACTCTTGACAAGGGTGTTCATCATATCCAACTTGATTATTGTAATTTACACAAAGAGATCACCTCAAAGGGCACATCGCCTTTTGATAGTCACAATTTGGAAGAATTTATTCAAAAAAATGAAAAATTTAATCAACAAGCTAAACACGTATTAACCAAAGCGGTGGAATTATATCAATCCATCCATGGTGCCAGAATGCGATAATTTTTAGGAGAATAATATGTCTGATACATCACGTTTAGTAAGCGACGTATGCTATGGCTTTATTAATCGATTAGGTTCAGCAATTCTGAGTGTCTTCTCAGCTGCTTGCGCCGTAGTTTCTGCTTGTTTTGGATTTTTAGCGTTTGGATTAACAGCGCTTTCCTTTGGGGGCATGGTGCTAACCTGTAATCAAATTCCAGGCTCAGAAGATTTGACTCATACTTTAGTTGATGTAGTTGGCGCTTTTTATGAGTCTACTATAAACTCGATTAAAGGTACCAGCGAGCTCTTAACCAATGTCATTTTTGGTAATGATCCCAGAGATGTCGCTCCTCACGCTTTTAATTTTTAATGACCGATCTTTGTAGGTTGGGCTTTAGCTCAACCTACAATAACGACTGCCATTTAGGAACAGTATCTATGGCGCATGCGCTGCCACCTATTCATCGTCATCATCGATGCTAAACGAAGATCCACATCCACACGTTGTTTTTGCTTGTGGGTTTCGAATGATAAATTGTTCTTGAATACCGCTGGTATAATCAATTTCAGCGCCATCCAACATTTGGATGCTGATGCAGTCAATCAATAGTTTAATCGTAGTATGTGGTGTTGACGTGCTTTGTTCAATAATAGTGTCGTCTTCCTGAATTTTTTCGTCGAAAGTGAATCCATACTGATAGCCAGAACAGCCGCCACCCGTGATATAGACGCG
Source organism: uncultured Legionella sp. (assembly GCA_964494305.1). GTDB lineage: Bacteria > Pseudomonadota > Gammaproteobacteria > Legionellales > Legionellaceae. Next base: position 3,094 of record CAZBSX010000180.1, read on the forward strand.
TAGATTCAAATTGAGATTGCCTTCTTCAGCAATCAGGGCGGCTACTTTATCTGCCGCAGCTAAGGTGACATGAATAGCGGGACGCACGGCATGTTGTACCTTAGGCTCGTGGTATTGTACTCCGGAAGCATCTGCCATAACGACCTCTATTCGATATTGTGTATAAAAACATGAGTATATCATAAATTACGCTCTATAAAGAGGTGAAAGCTTTTGTGTTTTATAAAAAATCATATAGATTTTATTTTGTACTATAATAGGCATAGGACGGATTGAAAACAACGGAGTCTGTTATGAGCAAGTATTGGCAGCACAAAAATCTCGGTTTATTTAGTTATGATAGCGCAGAAACAGAACGAACAGCTGATAAAGGTAAACGAACGAAAAATGATTGGAATCGGCAAGCAATTGCTGGAGACAAATGTAGTTATTACATTAATGGCGTCAGTTTGGCGGTCTTGCGTAACAGCATGCTTAAAGAGGGAAAATGCGCTCAACTTGAGTTTACTGATGTGGGGGAGCTGAAGCAATTTTTTAAAGACTACATTTTTCAGCGTGTTTTGGATAATAAAACAGCGGAAGCTTGTGCCGAATCGGCTTGTTTGCAATGGCAACAAGCGGGTATTCAACATGCGACCTATCAACATATTTGGGCGCATGCTGCTCAAAACTTTCCTCGAACGCAGCTTTCTGAACCTAATACGACCGTAAATTTCAATAGCACGGATCATGGGGTTGAGATTATTGAAGAAAATATCTATAAAAAATGGACAGAAATGTTACCGAACGGAAAGATTCGCCCGCATGAATCAGGCGCAAGCAAAGCGTATTATGCGATGACTCGTACTACGTATGACTTTACACCTAAGATTGAAGTCAGAGATTTGATTATTGATTGCCCAAGTAGGAATTTA
>CAZBSX010000181.1:0-3966 GCA_964494305.1 uncultured Legionella sp.
AACATGCTGATCATCATGTACGGCAACAAATGCAACTCGAAACCTTGGCCTTGCTAAATTATCAGCAAGGCAATGGCGACTACATGAACGTCGTGGAGGCAAAACGGCTACGCCTCGCTTCGCAAATGGAGCAACTGCAGGCACAGCAGATGCTAAGAACGGCTTATGTGGATCTGGAACGCGCCACTGGAGTCGCTATGCAGAATCTTCATTAGAATTTTTCTGGTTTACAAATGACTGCTTTGGGTCGCAAGCGCCTGTCTCCATTTCAAGGCTATGCGAAATAATTGCCATTAACCAGCTTTCACATCAATTCCTTGAATTCAACTGATTCCTTTCCTCGTACAACTGTCGATAATATTCAAAAATACCAGACACTATCGAGTTACTGGCTATCCAACAAAGTGCTTGCGAAGTCGAATCGACTTGATCCTTAAACTTGGATTTTGGAAACGAGGTCAGCTCAGTCACATAACTGGCTAGCCACGGCGCATTTTTCGGAAACCGCACCTTGCCATTTTCGATAACGGCTGTTTGCGCATTCATTCTCATCAATTTATCGCCCTCGGGTTTAAAAGCTTCTACTTCTGGTATGTCTCCTTGCTTTAACTCTTGAATGAGTTGCGTGCCCGAGGCTTTATCTTCGATCAGTACTTTTTGCGCTTTCCAAATAGCTCGATGTTCCTTCACTTTCCGCTTGAGCTCCGGATATTCCATCCGCCGCCTGAGCACATGCAATAAATAGGTTTTATCCTTGGCAATCCCCCAGGTTGTGCACACACAATAATCGGCTAATTCACTTTCTTTATTGGCGGTATCCCAACTTTGTAAAATCAGCTCAAAATTTTCAGGTAGTTCAAATTCCTCATAGTAATGCAGCCATTCTTCTTTGATCAACCCTCCGCCCATTGGCACAGGATTCTGCAAATATTGCGCTGAAAAAACATACGATCCGACATTTTGTTGCACAGCGTCCAACTCCGACTTTCCTTCTCGACTTTCATGCAGCAATTCATCGGGTAGTCGGATTTTTGTTTCAATGCCTGACAGAGTGCGGTAAGTCCATTCTTCACGCTCGGTTGCAATCGCAGGAAGACTCACCACGGTCCAGGGTTCTTTCTCCAAGACATGGCCGACCATATCGTCTAAATGCAGTCGCTGCATAATCAGGATAATCGCTCCATCGCGTTTATTATTGAGCCGTGTATACAAGGTATTGTCATACCAGTCGTTGGCATTTTTACGCGAGGTATCCGACATCGCCTCATCCGGTTTGACAGGGTCATCAATAATAATGATATCCCCGCCTCTGCCGGTCAACACGCCACCGACAGAGGTAGCTAAACGACCACCACGTGCGGTGGTTTCAAAATCGGCAGTAGCTGAACGTTGCGATATTACTGTTGGAAAGGCTCGGCAATACCAAGGCGATTGCATGATACTTAAACAATCGCGCGCCATTTTGTTGGAAAGATCCTGACCGTAACTGGCACAGATAATGCGTTGACTGGGATTTAAACCCAATACCCATGCAGGAAATGCCACCGAGGCGGAGATGGATTTTAAACTGCGCGGTGGCACGTTGATAATTAGGCGTTTGATTTTTCCTTCGATCACTTGACGCAAACGATCCGACAGCAAATCCAAATGCCAGTTACTTGCAAAGGGAGTATGAGGGTCCAGGTGCTGAAAACAGCGATGGATAAAACTTGATAAATCGTGGCGCAGAATCATATCGAAATCATTTGTTGTAATTGACATAAGTAATCCTCTTAGAATAATTAGTGTTTTGTGGTCTATTTTTGATGCGCTATAAATCCGTTGTTAGCTTTTTGAGCAAGGACGCCATGACAGCGCTCTCATCGTTATCCAACTCTTTGATGCTCTTAGGCGCTTGTATGCCAATCAAACTGCCCAGCGATAATACTTGCTGAATTGAGCGCGCATCACCTTGAGCCGCCTTATTGCAAAGTTGTTTTACAGTGGCCTCTAATTTTGTAATCGAACGCCGCCGCCCGTTTTCGACAATCGGTATCTTTTCGTTGAGGGCTCGGTTAATCACCGTGATAAAGTTTTGCGTGCCTTTGGGTCGACCTTTGGCATTGCCCGACTGACCTTTTTTAAATTGCGAATGCACCGGTGGTTTTTTAAAGCCGACTTGGTAATCCTTATCCTTTGTCATACTTGTTTCTCCTCGACTTGATTACGAGCCATGATTTCAAAAAGCGCATCAAAGCTTTCGCCGGTGATGGCTTGCAAGGCTTTCTGTCCGGTCTTGCGTTGCCAACGTTGTATGGCCACATCCACGTAATGCGGATCAAGTTCCATCCCATAGGCCACACGTCCGGTTTGTTCGGCGGCAAGTATCGTCGTGCCACTGCCCATAAAAGGATCCAAGACACTGTCACCGCGTAGGGATGCATCCAATAATGCATCGGCTACCAAGGCAACCGGCTTGACTGTGGGATGCAAGGCTAATAAATTGCCTTCATCGGTTTGGCGTGCAAACGAATTGACGCCAGCATAAGGCCACACATTGGTTCGATTACGACCAAATTTACCCAATTGCACATTGTTGGTATGGGAAGAATTGCCGCTCTTATACACAAACACCAGTTCGTGTTGGCTGCGATACAAGGATCCCATTCCTCCAACCCCTTTGTCCCAGACACACAGATTTTGTAGACTCAGTTTATTGGCAAGTGCGGCATCGCTCAGCTCACGTAGGTGCCGCCAGTCCATACAGATAAACAGTATCGCGCCGGGCTTCGTATGATCCTTCATCTTTGCGACTGTATCTGTTAGAAATGTAGTAAATTGTTCTATACTCATCTCGCTGCTCGCCATCGCGAATTCGTTATGACGAATACTGCCTTTGCCACAGACATGGCCTTGAATCGCCACGTTAAATGGCGGATCTGTAAATACCGTTGAAATCGAAATGTCCTTGAGTAGTTGTTTATAATGCTCGCTGTTCAAGGCATTACCACACAATAATCTGTGCGGTCCTAAATGCCAGAGATCACCCGGTTTAGTTACTGCCGGACCTTGGTTTATCGGCAATGATTTTTCATCAACAGGTGCACCTTGATGAAGACCTTGAATTCGCAAATCGATTTCAGCCATTTCAAAACCGATGGCATCAAGATCAAAATTGAGATTGGCATCGGACAAGAATTGTAAGTGCGTCGCAAGCAAGGTGTCATCCCAAGTCGACGTATCACAAAGCCGGTTGTCGGCTATCACAAATGCACGTGCTTGCTCGGCGGTCATATGTTCTAAGGTGATGGTGGGGACCTCTGTCCATCCCAAAAGCTGACATGCCGCTAACCTGCCATGACCCGCAAGTACTTTGCCTGCTTTATCAATCAAGATCGGCACGTTATAGCCGAAGGCGGTTATGCTTTTGGCTATTTGAGCAATCTGTTTTTCAGAATGCACGCGTGCGTTCTCGGGGTCCGGTTGCAAACTGGAAATGGAACGATACGAAATAACTAATCGTGGCTTTACAACGGTTGTTGAGGCTGATTTTGCTTTCATAACTACAACTCCTTATATATGTAAAATTACATTTAACTAAGTAAAAAAAACTAACCCACAGGTCCGGGGCGTGTTTCTGGTGCTTTTTTGGCTAGAATTAACAGTTGTGCCATCGTGGCTTTCAGCGGAATAACATTGTGTTCATTGCCTTGCATATCTTGTTCAACGAAACTACCAAATATAGCTACTGGCTCACTTTTGCTTGGGAATTTCATGGTAATTTTTCCTGGTGTTTCGGAGTATCGATCATGGAACCGTAAGAAAATTTCATCATCGTATACATTCGCCAGTGCCGGATCGTATTCAGTACGTGCCTGTGCTGACTTGAACACGAGTGGAGTAGGTGCGATCTCCGAATCAAATGAAAGCAATAATTGTGGTAGTTGGGCAACAGTAACCGTGAATAGTCCTCTACCGTCTGCTCCA
>CAZBSX010000182.1:0-3945 GCA_964494305.1 uncultured Legionella sp.
TGAGTGAAAACCCTAACCAAACACTCAATGCGGCCAAATCACGAAATTGCGGCGGCATATATCGCGGCTCCGAAAGCAACCCCTCTGCTTTCAATTCTAATAACAACGGCACATCATCTAAGGTCAGTTTTCCTGAAAATAAAATCGGCACCACATCGATACGACGCTCACTGATTGCAAAACAGAGAAAATTATACAGCAACACAAAACCTTTGGCGTATGCCAAATCTTTGGTAAATGGCCCGCCATTCGGTACACTCCCGCGAAACACGCGCACACTTTGCTTATAAGCATCTTCTTTGGATAAGCCACAATCCGTGAAATAATGAAAGACATCCATAAAGTCAGCACCTTTTGTCACTTTCTCAATCGCAATCACGCGATTCGTAATTTTACGCATCCGCGCTGGGTACGATGAAAAAGACACAACTTCTGTCATCACGGCAAGCCCTTCTTGAACCACGGCACATGACGGCGCCCCTTTGGACAAAAAATAACAATAGGGCTGTAATTTGCCATTAATCGTTGTTCCCAAATGGACCCAACCTTCATGAACTTCTAAATACTTTAATTCTCGATCAGTAAATTTGGCTTTCCCACTCAATTTGATTTTATCGGAGCCTGCGGATGCATCAGCCAGCATACTGTCATTGATGAGGACGTTCACTTCATCGTCGGTAAAAAAATCATTTAAACGCGCTTGGAGCAGTTTTTTAGCTTCATGGGGGGTATGACGCGGGATATCTTGATCAGAAACCAATTGCACATCTAAGTTGGACAACAAATCGAACAGCACACTACCCATCTCTGACAACCGTGGCCCACCCACATAAAACACATCATCAGGACTGCCATACAATTCCTGTGACAACTCCACAAACACAGGAGTGCCACGCGCATCTAACATTCGAATCGCACGAATATACTCATCACATTGCCGTTTAATCAGCCGGGTTACAGGTGAGTACTCCCCTAATTGATTGTGCGCATCGCGTAAGATACTGCGGAATTCTTCAATTTTTTCAACAGCGTCAAACGGTAAACCATGTTTTTGATAATAATGCGCATCGACATTGGGTAATCGCTTGCATTTGTGACGAAAAAAATCGCGTTTTATACTGTCATCCCATTTGACTTGATCAAGAATGCGAATATTTTTCTGCGCATCGACAATGCGCTTAGAGAATGCCTTGATGATCGAACCTTCCGCTGCTTTGATCGCCATAAGGAGTATCCCTTAGGTTGGGCAGTTCGGCCCAACGTGTATTAAGTTGCGTTCATAACTGACAAACTGCCAAATCAAGCATAGACACTTGTGAATGTCGTACTTCTTGCATTGAATACGCATCACATAAACGGATGCTCAAGCCATGGTGACCTATCTGAATCTTGGGAACAATATTTTCCGCTCGGTGCATCTGAATCAAGATCAACTGATGCATAGCACGAGCAGGTAACGAGCATTGATAAAAACCATTGATCAACTCAATCGGCTCAAAATGTGCAGTATCTCGCAATAAGGCCAAATAAATTGTGACTGTATCCCACAACACTTGCAGTTGCTGCACCCAACCCTGTAAATGAGCTTGCCGAGTTTTCGTCGGGCTTTCTAACCAGAACAATAATTGCGGTGCGTGTAATTCGCAATCACTCGGATGCGCAGTTTGCGCCAAACGAATCGACTGCAAAAATGGATCTTGATGAATCGCATCACCAAACCGCCCTGCAAGATGACTTAAAACTTGGACTTGTACAAATAACCGAGCATACCGCGCATCTGAAATCTGTGTTTGGGATTTATGAATCGCATGTTCAATTCGCATCAATTCTTTCACAAAACGACTCTTTAATTCGGGTTTTTCGACTAATTTAATGATTTCGATGATGTTTTTTAAAGCATAATGATGAATGATAGGATTCGTAACCTGACACGCTTGCTCAACAGCCAAAAATAACCGCTCTAAACGTAAGGCAATTTTAGACAAAAAATTGACGGCTAATTGGTATACAATTTGATTCTCTCGCATGATAAGGCGCGATCCATGGCCATTTCTGTTAAGGGTAGCACATCCTGTTACCCGTCACAATTTTAAATCAAATGATGTTGACGAGGAATCAGTCTCATACGTTGTTCGTACGGTTTGCGGAGAAATTTCATATTGTTTTTTCTTAAGCTGGACCTCGATATCACCTTGAAATAGCAATTTCGGTTTCATTTGCGCTCGATAAAAATCAAAAGCAGCTTGCGCATTAGGAAGCACCTGAGTCGGTGCAATCACCCTATCTGCCGAATACATGGTCCACTTACCTGTCGAATCTTCTGGGGGCTCTATCAAGGTGGCCTCGATAAGATCGGCAGGAACTCGAATGGTGATCATCGCATCAGGATTTTCTACTAATAAATGCTGGCTCAACGCTGTCGCAAATCCCAATAATGATCGATTAGGTACAATGTCCGAAGCCAGCAATTGAATCGTAGTAATATGCGCCAACAGACCTGATGCAGTCAATTTTTTGGCCATGACTCCCGGCGCATACAGGGTTTGCAAATTACCATTGGCATTTAAATCAACCACCGTTAACGTGCGATCCTGCGGGTCAATCACCAATGGGTTGATCCTGCTTGATGTGAGATCTTGAAAAGACAATTGGATTTGATTCGGTGTTTTCACTAACAAAGCGCGAATGGCGCGTTGGTTAATCGGCGTATCAGATAATTTGATGATCATTATTTACTCGTACGCGGGGTAACTTATTTCAAGTATAGCGGATTGTTGACGTGATTCAATCCTCTCAAACCTCACACTTTGCTATATTTGTCCTATAATTAGACATATACACTGCTATTGGACCTCATGATGCTGATTGCACTTTCAACGGATGAAGCGACCATCCAAAGTATACGACGTCTTAAAGCGCTCTATCCGAATGAAATAGCGTTGCGCATGGAGCAAATTATTAGCGAAGGCACTCCTTACGATTTATCAGGAGTAACAGAAGACCCAATCCGTCGGATCACAATGTTAGGCCATGCGCACTCTAACGTGTATGCAGGAATGAATGCCAATGAATTTGCCGAACATGTATACCAAATTATTCAAATCAATGAAGAAAAAACACCCGGGTTTACGAAAAATCTGCGCGCTATCGACTTAATGGGATGCGAAGTGGGTTTCGTCAATCAACAAGAAAAAGGGTTTGCTTTAGGGGTTGCCCAGTACCTAAAAACCAAAGGGTGCTCGATCAGAGTGAATGCGTTTACCAATCAAGAACCGGTTAATCAACCTCTCCAACATACGCTTCTGCAACACGGAACTGATTGGATGAATCAAGCACCTTCTGTTTGGGAGTTTTTAGGCTTTAAAACCAAAGAAAATACAGTGATCTATAGAAAGCTACATCATCATAAAGTCGAACAAAAAAATCTACGTGATGACGCCACCGCCAAATTGTATGAACTTATCGAAGCAGAACAAACACTCAAAACAGCAAATACTGCATTAGAAACAAGCATAGCGCACTTCCGTACCCAAATTAAAATCAAAAAAGACCAGGCAAAGACTCCCGAAGACAAACAACGTTTTAAAGAACTGCTCAGCCAAGGAAAACAAGAACTGCAAAAAAGACGAGATGAGATAAGTCAAAATAAAGAAGAGATTCGTCGATTACATCAGGCTCAATCTGAAGTCTCGACCGAAATTGAGCGCATAGAACACAAAATTGCAGCCATTCAAACGCAACAGGATGCCTGTTCAATTCGAATTAACCAAACTGACAACCCCCGCGAATATTTTGATCAACATCCTGAATGTAATTTTACTCAGATGGCCAAACAAAAAATCAAAAGCACGCCCGTACAAATTGCCCGCGCTTATAAAACTCACGTTCAACTCGAACGAGAACAAATCACGAACGATCAACACCCATTACAGCCTCACTCGAACC
>CAZBSX010000183.1:0-3940 GCA_964494305.1 uncultured Legionella sp.
TCACCTACAAGAACTTGCGAATCAACACGAGCAACCAGACATTGCCAATCTAATGAAATCGCATGCAACCTATATTGCAGATGCCTTACGACGCTTATATAATGCGATTACATTAGAATATGATGGCATCAAAAATCTGCAATACGACAATTTTGCAACCATTGAAAAGATGTTGGCTGCGCGAGTTTCTGGCGAGATGTCTTTACGAGAAGCGATCCTTCTGACTGAATGCACACGAAGGGCACCTGATACGCTGAAGCGACTTATTCCCGATGTTCTCGAGCCAATGCACACAAATACTTTAGACTTTGTTAGACCACTTGGACAAACTTACACAATGTACGATGGGATGCATACGTCTATTGCAGTTGCTAAAAATTTATGTCGTCTAGTAGAATGCGGTTATTTAGAGCAAATAGAAGCTATTAACCCTTCCTCGTACGATATTGATCTGCTCATTGGTTCTCCAGTGCAATTACAAGTTTCTACATTCTATAAAGATGTTCTATATACGTATAGCTATCCTTTATCTGTTTATGCAGGGATATATAATGCGTTAATTCTTGCCGTACTGTATCGTCACACCAAGATCGTTGCATATTTTTTAGAGAAGGGCGCCAATCCCAAAATTAAAGGAGGTAGATTTCATGATCTTTCTGCCGAAACCGGTGTTTTTTTGAAAATACCCGGCATAAAACCCGCTTCAGCTGAGCTGATACACTTGTTTCAAGAATTACCCGTAATCACAAAGCATTTCGGCAATCATGTTAATTTTTATAAACAACCACCTGACACTGATGAAGAAAGCCAAATAGAACGTGCCGGATGTGTTATCAACTAAACCTCTTGAGCAGTGTCTGGATTTAATGATTCCTTTTTGCTAATCTGTTGGCTTATAAGCGATTCATGGAGTGAATGCTCATGATCCGAGAAAAAATTCTCAGTACAATGACTGAGATACTAGATATAGAACATGCACAATCCATCAATGATGCAATCAATGACACATCAATTCTTTTGGAAACAGGGCTGAATTCGTTAGGTTTTGCAACTTTAGTTGCTCGTCTTGAAGAAGAATTAGGATATGATCCTTTTACCCTGATGACTGAGCCGGTATACCCAGTTACTTTTGGGGAGTTTGTTCATATGTATGAACAATTTAAAGATCATGCTATCTAACAAACTGATCGCTTCGATTACGGCACTTCCTGACGAGCATATATTATTCGCTAATTCTAAAGCAAAGATCAGTGTTATTGCTGTAAAGCAATTAGCAAATGTGCATAAAGTGTTCGTAGAACGTTTAGCAGGTAAATCACTTGGTTTGTCCATGCGTGATAATTTGCAATTATCATTGTGGATAATATTGTTAGATGGGATTGCTCGTCGACTGACGATCTTACCGAGTGAGATGACTGACGAACAGAAAAATCATTTTAGTCGGCTAGCTGAGATAGATGTTGTTCTTGACGATCACGGTGAACTCGGATTCAATCTAGATAGTCATTTCAATGTTCAGGGAGATAAAAGCCTTCCAGAGATCTATACTTTACCCATGAATACAGAATGGATTTTAGCGACATCCGGGACTACCGGTGTGCCGAAATTAGTAAAACATAGTTTATCAAGCCTTTCTCAAACTGTTAAAAAAACTTCTTCTGGACTGCGATTTATTTGGGGTGCGTTATATGATATTCAACGGTATGCGGGACTGCAGGTTTTTTTGCAAGCGGTTCAAGGTGGCTCAACCCTTATTTTTTCTGATGAGATTGAATTATTAAAAGATAAAATAGCGCTTTTTTCTAAATACCAAGTCAATGCGCTTTCCGCGACGCCAACCATGTGGCGTAAAATTTTAATGCAAACTAACGCTGGCAGCCTATCCTTATCTCTGATTACCTTGGGTGGTGAAATTGTGGATGAAGGGATACTGAATGCATTGTCTCGACTATATACAGGCACTAAAATTCGGCATATATACGCATCGACTGAAGCAGGAGTGGGTTTTAGTATCAGCGATAAAAAAGCTGGATTTCCCGCGTCGTACCTTACAAACCCTCCTAATGGAATCAGTTTGCGTGTGGATGAAAGAGGTGTGTTGTATATTAAATCTGCATCGAATGCTTTGGGGTATTTGAATGCAATCCAACTCGAGAAAGATACCGATAACTATGTAAAAACGGGAGACAAAGTACAATTGCATGATGAGCGATATTTTTTTTGTGGACGTGAAAATGGTGTGATTAATGTGGGCGGTAATAAAGTATTTCCGGAAGAAATCGAAGCGGTATTACTGACGTATGAAGGGGTTAAAATGGCTGTAGTCAGTGCTCAAAAAAATGCTATTACGGGTGCTCTTATCCAAGTAAAAATTGTTTTAGATGTGAATATTGAGGATAAACAACAATTTATTGCTCGCTTAAGAAAATATTGTTCTTCACAGCTTGAACCCTACAAAGTGCCTGCTATTTATCATGTGGTCGACACTATCGATATGAATGCAACAGGAAAATTACATAGAGCAGGATGACATGAAAAAAAATGTACTGATAACGGGGGCAACGCGTGGATTGGGACTGAGTATGAGCATAGTGCTTGCTAACGCTGGCTATAATGTTATTGCTACGGGTCGAAAAATAAGCGAAGGACTGCGTTTGGCAATGGAAGATTCGCCAGAAAATATGCATTTCTATGCATTTGATTTTTGCCACTTAGATCAAATTCAAGGTTTTGTACGACAAATCACTAAAAATCATGGTCATTTATATGGCCTTTTAAATAATGCCGCACTAGGGCATGATGGTATCTTAGCGACGATGCATGATACTGACATTGAGCAATTGATTCGAGTGAATGTGCAGGCGCCTATTTTATTAACCAAATATGCTAGTCGTTCGATGTTAATAGAACGCCAAGGTCGTATTATTAATATTTCTTCAATCATCGCTTCCACTGGATTTAATGGGTTATCCGTGTATGGTGCGACCAAAGCCTCCATGGTGGGTTTTACAAAATCATTAGCTCGTGAGTTGAGTAAAGCATATATTACGGTTAATGCGATAGCGCCGGGTTATATGGCAACTGATATGACACAGGCACTGCAAGACAATAAGCTGGATGCTATTATACGTCGAAGCCCAATGAAAAAATTGGTTGAGCCGATCGATGTGGCACATGGCGCGCTCTATTTGTTAAGTGACGAAGCAAAAATGGTGACAGGTATCACACTGACTGTGGATGCAGGGAGCACAGCATAATCAGGGACACATAAATTGTGAAATATCACTATAAATTTTGCGAAGAGCACGAGGTCATCAGTTTACAAAATTTTATTGATCTGCAGTGGCGAAAAGATCATATATTTGTTCACGATCGTGTGCTTTTGGATTGGCAGCATCATGATATCCAGAATGCGAGATATAATTTTGTTTTGGCTATCGAACAAGAAAGTCGTCAGATCCACGGTATCTTAGGGTTTATTCCCAGTACATTATTTGACTCAAGCTTACCTACTACAGAATTATGGCTTGCCATGTGGAAAGTACGAGAAGACCTTACGGTACAGGGGCTTGGGTTTGGTTTGTTGTCTTTCCTCAAAGCCACTCTTAAGCCAACCACAATTTGTTCTTTGGGTTTGAGCCCAATGGTGCTTCCAATCTATCAGGCAATGCAATACAACGTAGGTTTCTTAAACCATTATGTGTTATTGAACCCAGCAATGCGTCAGTTTTCTGTATTGCAAGGTGTTGATGGCCTTCGTTCAAGCATGATGGATGAATATGCTGGAACTGCGGTACTGCAACATCTGGATGCTGATTCTCTGCATACTTTATCGGAAATGGAACAAGCGCAATTATTTGTTTCGTTTCCTAAAAAAAGCCCTCTTTATATGGTATCTCGCTATCTAAAACACCCTACATATGCGTACCAATTAGTTGCA
>CAZBSX010000184.1:0-3924 GCA_964494305.1 uncultured Legionella sp.
TTGTACCAAAAACAGTGCGGTCTGCGTGATCCTTATCTGGTTGCCAGTTAGAGGTGACAGTTAACAAAGCTATGGGTGTATTTTCATCATCGGCCAGGATAATTTGCTCGCCTAATTGCAGTTGTGTGGCAAATTGGCTAGATACATCTAGGGTGATGGGCATCGGCCACAAGGTACCATTGGTGAGACGCATAGTCTTACAAACTGATTCATATTCTGCTTTGTCGAGAAATATGGTTAATGGGTCGTAAGCACCGTTTATCAAGCATTCCAAATCACATTGTTGCCGCTTAGTGAGTATCCAGACTTTTTTGTTGGTTAATGACATAACGTACTCCTTGTTAAGCTGGCTCCAATTGTGGTGATAAAACAATGTTCTGATCTGCAAAATGGCTCATTTCCGTTTGGTGAGAAATAATCAAAATCGTTATTTTACCGCGTAATTGCGCCAGTGCCTGTTGAATTTTAATGATGTTTTGTTTATCCAGTGAACTGGTGCTTTCATCCAGCACTAATAGTTGCGGGTTGAGTAATAACGCGCGAGCAAGCGCGATGCGTTGGCATTCGCCGCCGGATAAACGCACACCGCGATCACCAACTATTGTATCTAATCCATGTTCAAGATCACCGACAAACTTATCGGCGGCGGCAGATTTTAATGCGATCCAAAGCGACTCATCCGAAAGATCAAGACAAAATAACCGTAAATTATCACGCACTGAGGCATTAAATAAAAAAACATCTTGCGTAACATACCCCAGGGATTGTCGCCAGGCCAATTTATTTTTAGCGTTTAATACCTGGCCATCTATACAAATTGTCCCCGTTGTTGGTTCCAGTAGCCCTGTAATCAAATCAGCCAACGTAGACTTCCCTACACCAGATGGGCCACTAATCACTGTTGTCGTATTTTTTTTAATGGTAAAAGATATATTGGATAAAATGGGCTGGGTGTGGTTAAAACGAAAGCATAAATTGCTCAGTGAGATCGCATCATTAAACACCGGGATTGATGATCCCAGATGCTCCTGATTTGCAGCACACTGTTCCAATAACTGCTTCATATCACAAAATGAGGGTAGCTGATGCAATATTCTCTGATAGTTTTGTTGAATATTCGACACCATGGGTAGTAAGCGCGAAAACACAACCAGTAGCAATAATAATGATTCCAATGGAACAGCTAATACGCTAACAGCGATATACAACAACACGCTAAATACCAACACCGAACCCACGCTATAGAGTAATTTGCTTAAGGCGGTAACAAAGGTCAGGCGTTGGTTTTGGCTTTCAAGAGACAAGCTGATGTGTCGCACATTATTAGCAAATTCGTCCTCAAAACCAGATCCTTTAATCATTTTCAACGCGCCCATTTGTTCGGTGATCGACTGGAATATGGTTTGATTTTGTTTTAAATGATCTCGCCCTGATTGTGATGTAAGCCTGTGCAGTGGGAGCATCATGCTCAGTAATAAACAGGCACAGAACACGGCAATAATCGTCATTTTCCAGGATAACAACAAAGCCAGTGTTGTATAAACACATAGCATGATGGCATTATTAAGCAACATTAACAATTGAACATTGGAAGCACTGATCATTTGAATTTGAGTGCTTAGACTATGAAGCAATTTCGGCATCTTTTGTTTAAGAAAAAAAGACCATTTGGTAAATAACAGCTGTTTATACAAATGCGTACGAAGATGATGGATATACTGTTGCTGCAGCCTTGTGCTAATGATTTTCTCAGAAAAAGCAGCAACCGCAATGAAGCTGACAACCACAACATAGATCATTAAAATCGTGGGTAAATTTAGAGATAGGTGCAGGTATTGAAATAGGGTTGTGATGGTTGTGGCCACACCAGGAGTTTGATTGGAACCTACGGATAAGCCAATAATTTGTAACAATGGCAAAATTAACAATAAACTGACACTCGCGCTGATGACTCGAAATAGCATAAGGCTTAAGGTTAATAACATGTTTAACGGACTAAATTGCAAGATATCTGTGAATAGCGCGTGCATTAAGCGCCAGTTTTCGAGAGCGTTTGCGAGAAGTTTAAATTTTGAGAACATCTAGCTTATTACCAGCATATTCTGCTCAACTAGATCGGTTATAAAGCGCATAGAATCATCAATACACTGGGCTTCGGTTACTTCATATTCGCGCTGAATACATTCACAAATTTCATTCAATGATAAGACCTTAAATTCTAGTAAGAACCATATTTTAGCTCCCATTGAATTAATCCCATAAAAAAGATTGTCTTTAGGACTCATCATAACGAGGTCGTCATCAATTTGAGTAAATGCCACGTCTGGGTTTCTGGAAATTTTAGTAGTTAATGATAGCGTGGATAGTGTGTTCACTGTTTCTCCTTAATTACATTTAGGTATGGGCTTTTTTGGAATTGTCTCGTATGTTTAATTGCTGTGCCAAGACCCAACCAACATTTACACCTTGTGTAGGGTGGGCTTTGGACATGCGCTATTATAAACCACTGGCATTCCGGTAGAGTCTATATAACCATACCGCTGCATCATGGTTTTATGATCATGGACAATCTGATTAACTTGGGCTGATGTAAGCGTATTTTGCCAGTCACCAACAATCCCTTTTCTAAAAAAACGGTCCACTTTGGCAGGTTTTTCACTAAAGCCGGTGGCTTCTTCTTGTTGTTGCAATTTGTCTATACGGGCATTATCTAATGCGCGGGCTATATCCGCTTGCGATGAACCCAGCTGTAAAAACTCAACGGCTTTTGTGAACGTAGACATAGGATTTTGTTTCATATCCTCATAACGTAACACCAATACCTTGATACCCTTGGCTAAAGCCCAACTTTCCACATGCATTGACCAGGAAAATAACCATTGCCGTAATTGATTATGCTGCTCGTATTTACCTTTACAAAAGGAAAATTTATCATTGCCCATGTTCTCAATTGCTTTATCGATTGAACAATGCAAATGATTGGCAAACGAGATGGCAACATCCAATGGGTTACGAATAAAATAAAGTGCGCCTAAACAACCTTCTGATGGAATCATTGGGATCTCATCGCCTACAAATGAGTAGGCATCATGAATCTTGTGATAACCAACTTCATTGCATTGTTCGCTGTGCCATTTGTAGATAGCCGGTCTTAATTCATCGAGCTCATCATGATCTAGACAGGCGCTGTCAAATCCCAACACTTCATCAACCCAGGTTCGACCGCTGGCAATAGCACCCGTATTAATTTGATTCAAATCTATAGGATCAGTTGATGTATTTAACAAATTAGCCAGAAAAATGCGAAACCAGGTGTTACCTGATTTTGGATAGGAAGCCAACCAGAACAGACCTTTCTCAGCATGCATGATAAAGCTCGCGGGTAGTCAAATCACGTTGTATCAAATCAACCAGTTCATCAAGCTTGAACCCGTCATTTGGCCGGTCAATTCGTACCAAGTCCACTTGACTTGCAATCTGGGCACACTGCTTAAAATGGTATCTTTCTTTATCAAGACCTTTCAAATAGTTTTTTCTAAAGGTATTTGTTCTTAGGGGTTGTAATTTTTGCAGGCCAGTTAGCGGTGTGAATTTAAATTCATCTTTATTATGCGCATGTAAAACATAAACCATTTTGAGTGGTAACGCATCCTGGTAAAATTGCTGCGCCAGAGGCACGGCAAATTTTTCCAGGTTAGGTCTTATTCTTCTTAATAATTGCGTGTCTATATTTAAATGCTTTGCTGTATCAAACCATAATTTGATTTGCGGAAAGCTCGGCATCACCCGACCTTCGGAACTCACAGCACAAACATCATCAGCAAGAATGGAATAGCCTCGTTTGAAAAATGCCCCTGACAGCGTTGACTTTCCAACTCCAGAGGGACCCATAAAGGATATGCAATGGTGACCGACTTTAATGGC
>CAZBSX010000185.1:0-3904 GCA_964494305.1 uncultured Legionella sp.
AATATCAGATGCTTTTTGTTTGATAGCTTGCGTAAAGAGTGCATTAATCAGGCGAATGATCGGGGCATCATCTTGAGTATCCAATAAGTCTTCACTACTGGGTAATTGGCCAGCCAGTTTGAGGAGATCGGTGTCTTCATCCAAAATGCCTTCGGTCGCATCTAAAATAGATGCATTCGATTGATACATTTTGGCTAAGTGCTGCTGAAATTCGGTAGGATTGACGAGTTTGAGCTGTAATGGTTTTTGTAGGGCTCGTTTTACTTCTGCTAACGCTCGCAGTGGTGTTTCAGAGAGATAATAAACGTCTGTGAGCGTGCCATCTGGGTTATCTGTGGCTACGATACCATGTTTTTTGGCGAAAAGGTAAGGCAAGCGTTTGGCTTTCTCACTCACTTCTTCCATGCTTATGCCTTCATTTTAGTTGGCGCTGCTTTAGACTTACAAAAAGGTCTGGGCAATCGCGATTGGTGCCAAGCCGGCGCAACAGTATTGGCATCTGTTTTATTAAACTCTTCTTGGTAACGTGCGATATCCAATTGATCTTGGCGCATGTGATTGTATTTACCGCCCGTAAATTCTAAAACATCTTTTTCATTTTTCAGGATATGCGGACGGATAAATACCATGAGTACTTTCTTTTCGCGTTGTGTCAATGTGCGTTTGAAGAGCCTTCCAATCCCAGGGATATCACCGATGATGGGCAGATTATTTTCATCATTCGTGATGCTATTTTGAGCAAGCCCCCCTAAGACCACGATATCGCCACTGTGGACATGGACTGAGGTGACGATCGCGGAAATATTGAATGTCGGGAAGACATCTGGATTCGCCGGATCGATGGGTGAGGCGAGGGTGTTATTGCCTTGATCAATTTGCAATTGGATGCCTTGGCCGTGCGTAATTTGTGGACGAACATATAAATGAAGGGCTACGTTGACGCGATCATAGTTGGTATATGGGCTTGCTGTGGTGGTGCCTCCGGCGTTATTAGGATAAGACGACGTGGCGACCGAAACTTGCTTACCAATTAGAATTTTAGCCTGGCGATTGTCGAGTACGACTACGGAAGGCGTGGATAAAATATTGGCTTTATTTTGTTTGGCCAATGCATAAATTCTAGCCTGGAATTGATTGATCGATGTTTTAGAATTGAGTACGGCAAACCCTGGTTTGAAGGACGTAGCATCTTGAGTGGCTTGATCTATGCTGCCCCATTCTATCCCTAGATTTTTAAAATCAGTTTCATCGATTTCTGCAATTAACGCTTCAACGAGTAACTGAGCAGGCTTGATGTCGAGTTGTTGAATGACCTGTTTTAGGGTCTTAATCAATTTATTTGGACCATTGATGATGACGGAATTCGTGTTGGGCTCGGCAATAATTTGGATATTGGGTTTGGTTGAACCCTCATTTTGCGTATTGGCAGCAGCGCCAGAGGAGTTGCCGTTGGCAGCAGGCCCAGTTTGTGGGATCGGGGCTTGGTTATTCGACACATCACTTGGGTTGGGGCTGCCCATGCTCGACGTGGGATTCGTACTGTCTAATACCGGCAAGGTCACGGTACCAATGGTTGTGCCGACTGTACCACTAAAGCTGGCTTGTGCAATACCGGCTAAAATTGGAACCAGATCTTCAGCACGCAAATAATTGAGATAAACCACTTGGGTATTGTCATTGGTGGAATTATTGTTTTGTCGATCGAGTTGCAAAATTAGCATGCGAATTCGAATCCGATCGGTTTTGTTCCCACTGATCAGGATTGCATTGCCGCGATCATCGGCTGCGATCATGGTTTGATTATTTTTATGTTGATTCATTTGAGTTAACACTAGGTCTTTTAACGTTGATGCCACGTCCATGGCCAATGCATGCTGTAAGGGGACAATATCAATGCCACTCGCAGAAGAATTATCAACTTGGCTGATGATATCGGCCAGTTGCTGGATATTAGAAGCTCTGCCCGATAAGATGAGCATATTGGATGGCGCATATGCGGAGACCGAGCTCCACTGCGGCATCAATGGTCGTAATACGGGAACCAATTGTTCAGCAGGTACGTATTGAACTGGGATGACTTGAACCAACATATCATCGCCGATCGCTTGTCTATTCTGACTTAATGGACTGGCAGATGCGGTACGCGCATCCATATTGGGTAAAATTTTAATGATATCGCCATTTTGAATCGCGGCGTATCCGGATACTTGCAACATAGAAAGGAAGACAGCGTAGAGTTCACGATCGGAAATAGGAGTGCTCGATACAATCGAAATTTTCCCGGATACGCGCGGATCGATCACAAAATTTTTCTTCGTAATTCGGGCCACTTCCCCTATGACTGCACGAATATCGGCATTGCGTAAATTCCAAATTTTGTTATCAGCGACCTGTTGTTGTACTGTACTAGGTTCAGGGTGAGTCGCTACGGGCGATGGCGTTTGTATTGGTGCAGGGGTAGCAGTAACGGGTGGCGTATAGGGCACAGTCCATTGTTTTTCTAGCGCAACGGCAACCCGGTAATCTTCAACGGGTCCAATTTGCACAACATATAATCCTGTATCGGTATGTTGTTGAATAAAAATCGGTTGTTTGATTTGAGCACTGAGTTTTTTCAGCAAAGCATCGGCTTCAGATTGTTGTGAGAATGCTCCTACGCTGACGAGGAAAGTGGTTTTATTGTGTTGCGTTAAGGTGGTAATCCCCAGATCACCCGGGATAGCTAACGTGGAAAATAAGAACAGAAACAAGGTAAAAAAAATTCTCATTGCACAACCAGAAAAAAACTTATTCATACATCATAACTCAGGGTTTAAGGCGCTGTCATCTAGTTTCTTTCGTATCAGATCAGCCGCGCTACGTAGGTGTCGAGGATAAATTCTACACACCCTAGATATGTTTACCGTGATGGACCATAATTCAAGCTGGCTTGCGCAGCGTCTTGAGTATACCTAATCATACAATCCTTGCCTGGAATAGGGCTGTCCTGTGTCTGAAGTCCATACAGGTCTCCCATGTATTTGATAAAATTATCATAGCTTAATTGATATATTTTTCTAGAGTTTCCTAGCTTTGACTCGTCTCTAGGATCAATAAAGAGTACAAAAAATTTATTTTCTTCCTTTCTTAGCCCTATTACGACGACTGAATGTGTTGTAGCGCCTTGAGGTATTTCACATCTGGTATTGGGTTTCCATGCCGAAATGGTGTGTCCGCATAATGGGTTTTTTAAAGCAAACAATGCATCTTTTGAATAATACTGTGAGCCATAATACCCTCTGGCATTTATGGGGCCAAATCGCCGAATTTCATCCATAAGTTGTTGCGGACCATCTTGGATAGTCCAACTTGAGAGGGTTAACTGAGGGTAGTGCTGCAATCTTGCAAAAGTAATTGCCGAAGAGGATATGACCTGTTTTATGGCCGCAGGAAGCCCACTATAAGGCTCCACAGGGCGTTGCGCTTCCACTAAAAATTTTTGCGTAAATGCATCAAGATTGAAGGTCAGCTTACGCAATAGATCTTCATTGATTTCGATAATTGATTGGGTATGTTTGTTAACAATCTGTGTGCTATATCGACCATTGCACTCGTTTTCTACAGCAAGACTCTGTAATAGCTGTCGTTGTTCATTTGATAAGTCACGGTGTCCGGATAGGGATTGAAGATAAATAGACGTAAGAGTACGAACGTCGTGATCTTTCTGATTCAGCAAATGTGTATGTTTCTTCCTATGTTGTGAAAACAATTTTTCAATGTGCCTGAGCGCTGGATCTGACTCTGGGTGTTTACCAATACGCTCCCTAAAAAAATTAAAAGCATAATACGTACAGGTCTCGTTCTTTTGGCCTGGCGCATTGACACGATCTCTGGTATCTATTGTACCAGCTCCTGGAAAAACTTG
>CAZBSX010000186.1:0-3850 GCA_964494305.1 uncultured Legionella sp.
ACAGAAAAGGATGCAGTCAAGTGTTGCGCTTTTGCGACGGACGCAATGTATTATTTACCAGTGGAGGCGAAGCTGAGTGATGAGTTTTGGACAAAGATATGGTCGTGTATTACGTAGTTTCATATTCATGATTGGCTGTACGCATATCATAGCGTATGCAGCAGAAACTATAACGACGCCAGTTGCTGTACCGATTGAAGATGTTGCCGAAGCGCAACCAATACAGCCTCTAGCTGCAATGTATGCAAATTGGATTTTCTCCGGTTCCGTGTCGAATGAAAATGGCGAAACCTATGAGTATTTTTTTCAAGCCAAACGTAAGCAAGATACGGTACATGCCATTATCTCCTTAGTGGATGCGCAGTCTAAAGCAGTGATTTTTATGCAAAGCGCGGATGCCAAATTGCCTGATACTCAAGCGGATAATTGGACCATCGGTGATATTTTTCTCCGTTATAATCCGATTAATCGTTCCTGGGTTTTTGGCTTAAAACAAGCCAATCAGATTGGGTTTAATTTCAAACTAGATACGCTTAATCAAGCGGATCACAATCCCAAAGCGCAACAAGTGCACCAAGGCGTGAGGATGACAATTGTGCAAACTGGACAAGTGAATGGTCACCTTCAATTACAAGAGGATGGTGCTGCGCAATTTGTGAGTGGCAAAAATGCTTGGTTTAGAGAGGTTGTTTTGAGTGATCCAGCGCTAAAATTACCTGAATTACACGGATTATTATGTCGCTTTGACGATGGCAGTGGTCTGTATTCGATGCGCGTAGTCGATACCAATGCAACCCGAGGGACATTTGCAGGATGGTACAACGCAGAAGGAAATTCCACCAATGTATCGCAATTTATTCATGTCGATCATCTAGACTCTGGTTTGTGGCGAGTACGGATTCCATACCCAAAATTGCAATTTGATTTAAGTGATGTCTTGCAAAACCAAGCGATTGTTTTGGGCTTTGTCGCACAAAAAGAAAAACCAGGATTTTGTGTGATCAGTCAGGAAGATTTGATTTAGAGTTTACGCGCTTACGCCCACGGGCTCGTCCAGATCGGAGTTTGTCCAAACTCTAGTCAAGGCCCAACCTACAGCAAATTTGGTATCAATGAGGCTTGCACCCAGGTGAGCTGAAAAATTTGTCGTTCAGAATGAAACTTGTTACCATGAATTTTGATGAAGGTTGATGAGATAAACAATGCTCAAAGGGATGTTGATGTTGTTTTTGCAGCGCTTAAGTTCAAAGCGACGTGCAGTGTTGTTCAGTTTCATTCTGATCGCAATGTTGAGTGGGTTAGTGCAATGTGTCAAACATGCTAAGCATAAACCTTCTGATAGCGTACCCATTTTATATCAAGGCACACGTTTGGTCGTGCCAGAGCATTCTGCACTGCGTTCCGTTGTTCATGTTGAATCAGTGCATCGACAAGCTGTAGTGACCACAGTTGTTATTCCCACAACCGTACAGGCTATTCCTGCCAATACCGTAGCAATCTTACCCCCTTTAACAGGACAAATTGATAAGATTTTTAAAACGTTGGGGGAGCCGGTGCGCGTAGGCGATCCGTTGTATTCGTTGATATCTCCAGATTTGGCGCAAGCGATCTCAGATCGGACTATTGCGGAAGCAAATTATGCTCTTGCTCAGAAAAACATAAAACGCCAACAAGCATTAGCTCGTTATGAAATTAACTCTCTACGTGAATTAGAGCAAGCAGAGCGTGATCTAGCGCAAACTGACGCAGAATTGCAACGCAGCAATGCTCGTTTGGCTGCATTACATATCAATCCTGCGGATCATGATACGCAAGGCCATCTGTTAGTGCGTTCGCCCATTAATGGGGTGATGACCGCGATCAGTGGTGGGGTGGGTACGTATTGGTCCGATTTGACGGCGCCAGTGGTTTCTGTTGCAGATTTATCCAGAGTTTATCTCGTTGCCAGTGCGCAAGAGCGAGATTTACCCGACTTTTTCTTAGGGCAAGATGCGCAAATTATTTTTGAATCGTTGCATCAATCCTATTGGTCTCGCGTGGCATTTATCGATCCGGTATTGGATGTCAGTACACGCACGATTCATGTGGGTATGATTTTAAGTAATGTCAATAATGAGTTGCGGCCCAATATGTTTGCGCGCGCTAAATTTAAAAGAAAAGCACGCCAAGAGATATTATTACCAATGACGGCGGTCATCCAACGCGGTTTTGATAGTATCGTATTTGTTGAAGTAGCGCCTTGGCAATTTGAACCGCGCGTGGTGAAAGTAGGTTTGCAAATGGATGATAAAATTGAGATTACCTCTGGTTTAGCGGATCAAGAGCGGGTCGCAATGACTGGGGGAATTATTCTGAATGATTGAACAATTTGTCACCCAATGTTTTAGGCGGCGGGGAATTATGCTGTTGATCTTTGCCTTATTATTGGTGTTTGGGTGGTATTGTTGGACGAAAATTCCGCTTGAGGCATACCCAGATATTGCGCCGGTGACGTCGCAAGTGATTACTCAAGTGAATGGATTGGCTGCTGCAGAAGTAGAGCAACAAATTACAATTCCACTCGAAAGAGCATTGATGGCAACACCAGGCGTCGCAGTTATCCGGTCGCGTTCCACCTTTGGTTTGTCGTTGATTACCGTGGTATTTCGAGAAGGAACTGATAATTATTGGTCGCGAGAACGATTGTTAGAAAAAATAGGTCAAGTGTCGTTGCCCTATAATGCTAGCCCAGGTTTGGATGCGTTGACTTCGCCGATTGGCGAGATTTATCGGTACACGTTAAATTCAGAGATTTACAATATCCGAGAATTATCCGAATTACAGTTTTGGAAAGTAATCCCGCGTCTCAAACAAGTGCCCGGTGTCGTTGAAATTACTAATTTTGGGGGTATTACGACACAATTTATGTTGGTCCTCGACCCCTTAAAACTCAGTAAATACAAGGTATCTTTATCCCAAATTAAATCTGTGATTATTGCCAATAATGCAAATGCGGGTGGATCAATTTTAACGCATGGTGAACAAGGGATTGTGATTCGCGGTCTGGGTTTGGTCCATAATTTACAAGATTTTGGGAATATTAAAGTGATGGAATCAGGGGGGATCCCTGTTTACATTAAAGATTTGGGTAAAGTGCAATTAGGTCACAAACAACGACGTGGCATAGTTGGAAAGGATAAATGTCCCGATGTGATCGAAGGCATTGTTCAAATGTTAAAAGGCGAAAATCCTTCTCAAGTGATTCAAGGTATTCATGCCGCAATTTTAGATTTGAATCAAAATATCCTACCTAAGGGGGTGGACATTACACCCTATATTGATCGGTCTGAATTGGTTCATGCAACTATCCATACGGTCGGGGATACCTTGTTATATGGGATGACCTTAGTGACCCTGGTACTCCTGTTTTTTTTAGGGAGTATTCGTGCTGCATTGATTGTGGCAATTACGATCCCGATCGCTTTGGCTATGGCATTTATATGTATGTACAATTTTAATATTCCAGCGAATCTTTTGTCGTTAGGTGCCATTGATTTTGGCATTATTGTCGATGGTGCAATTGTGATCATGGAAAATATTTTACGGCGTCGGGAAGAAAAAGCGAGTGCATTATTAAGTGAGTCTGAAGTGCTTACCGCTTCGTTGCAAGTCACGCAACCGATATTTTTTGGAATTTTGGTGATTATTACCGCGTATTCGGTTTTGTTCGCATTTCAGGAAATTGAATATAAATTGTTTGCACCGATGGCCTATGCGGTGGGTTTTTCTTTGTTGGGCGCGCTCATGACGGCATTATTTTTTATTCCGGGCTTGGCGTATAAGGCATACCGCAAACCTGTGCATGTTTTCA
>CAZBSX010000187.1:0-3719 GCA_964494305.1 uncultured Legionella sp.
ATCACGGAGTAAGAGCCAGGCAATCAGCACGGTTGCAATCGGCATGACTGCAGTGGACAGGGATGCCATCATACCATCGACTTTTTGGCTACCAAACATCCAGAACACATAAAATAAACCTGCGCTGATGCCCAAAATAATCAAGATAAGCCAATTCACCGGCGTCAGTGACGCCACATCCCAATGTTGCGCAATTGAAAAAGGGATCAAGAGGAGTGCATTGATGCCATTGAGTAATGAGGACGTTAAAAAAATCGGCAATTTCGTAGTATGAATTTTTGTTAAAATATAATAAGCAGCTTCTGGCACCAGCGAAAGTAAAATAATAGCATCACCCATAAAGGAATGTTCTTCGCCAACGGCGGTAAATTTGTCAAAAGCGATGACTAAAAGCCCAGCTGTCGCTAGAACAATGCATAAACTCTTTTTAAGGGAAATCGCTTCTTTCAGAAATAGCCAAGAAAATACGGCGATCATGGCAGGGAGTGCACTGGTGATGATTCCTGCGACATTGGCATCAGTGGCCTGTAGCCCTTTTAACATCAAGCAGTTGAACAATATGCCGGCACATAACGCCTGGGCAATGAGAAAGTACCAATCTTTACGGCTTAAGTCGGTAAAATACGATAAACACGGTGTGTTGTTTTGTGGGCTTAGCCAATGTAACGGCAGCAATACCACCGCCGCAATTGCAAAACGAATGTTCATCATAACTAGGATAGGAATGGTTTCTAAGAGGGATTTAGAAATGACAATATTTAAGGCAACCATAACTTGAGCGAGAACCAGCCAAAGCATCCCTTGGGAAAGTGGTTTCATACGTATCACAAAATTAAGCATACATCGTGGAGCATCAATGCTACAATAAACTCAAGAAATATTCACTACAAATATATGATTGATTTGCATTGTCACAGCAATTATTCTGACGGATTATGGTCCCCAGCCTTATTATTAGAACGGGCGCTTCGCGCTGGTGTTAGCCTCTTAGCACTGACTGATCATGATACGACGAAGGGCATTCCCGAATTACAACAGGCAGCAAAAAATCAAGCGATTTGTATTATTCCTGGCATAGAATTGAGTGTGCAATGGAAAAAATATGATATTCATGTACTGGGTTTTAATATTGACATCCAAGATTCAGGATTGCAGGACGTGATTGCTTTACAGGAGCAACGTCGTATTGTGCGTGCACAAGCGATTGGGGAGGCTTTGGAGCGTTTGGGGTTAAAAGATGCGTATGCCAAAGCGTGTACGCTTGCGAGACACACGCGAGTTGGTCGTGCACATTTTGCTCAACTTTTGTTGCAAGAAGGTATGGTGAAAGACCCTAAGGCTGCATTTAAAGTGTATTTGGGGCGAGGAAAAGTTGCGTATGTTCCCTCATCTTGGATAAACTTAAGTACTGCTGTGAATGCTATTAGCGATGCGGGTGGGCAAGCGGTCATTGCGCACCCGTTAAAATACGGATTAACCCGTTTAAAATTGCATGAATTGATTCATGAATTTCAGACGGCAGGCGGCGTAGGTATTGAAGTCGTGTCTGGAGATATCATGAGTGACGACATCGAAAAAATGGCCAAAGTGTGTGCTAAGTATGGGTTGTTGGCTTCGTCGGGTTCAGATTACCATGGCGAAGGGATGTCGCGAGTAGGTTTAGGTCGTCAAAAAGCGTTACCCAGTCAATGTACGCCAATTTGGAGTTCATGGTGAGGATCACCAGCTAGGGAGTAGCAATGAGTCGGATTTTTGCAGTACACCCCGATAATCCACAGGCGCGTTTATTGCGTCAAGCCGTGTCGATTATTGCCGATGGTGGGTTGATTGTGTACCCTACGGATTCTGGCTATGCTTTAGGATGTCGGTTGGGCTGTAAATCTGCGCTGGAGCGGATCAAAGCATTACGGCAATTGGGTAAAAATCATAATATGACCATGGTCATGCGTGATTTATCGCAATTAGGGCTGTATGCTCGAGTCAGTAAACCGATTTTTCGGATGTTGAAAGCATTTACACCTGGGTCATATACGTTTATTTTGAATGCAACGCCAGAAGTACCGCGTTTAATGCTGCACCCTAAGCGTAAAACGGTGGGGTTACGCGTCCCGGATCATACGATTACATTAGCGTTGTTAGAATGTTTTGATGCGCCTTTGATGAGTTCGACGTTGATTTTACCCGGTGCTGAAGCACCCTTAAGTGAGCCAGATGCTATTTACGATATTCTGGGAAATCGAGTCGATCTGGTGATTAATGGCGGAGTTTGTAGTCAACAACCCACAACAGTAGTAGATTTGACGGGAGATTTTCCAGTCATTATGCGTGAAGGTAAAGGCGATCCCAAACCATTTTTAGGAATAGAATAACCATGACAGCATTTGGTCATAACAAACGTGTAGTTTCAGGTATGCGTGCTAGTGGACAGCTCCATTTAGGTCATTATCATGGTGTCATTAAAAATTGGGTTAAATTACAACATCAATATGATTGCCTATTTTTTGTGGCGGACTGGCATGGATTGACCACGCATTATGATGATTCAAAACTTATTCAGCGGTCAGTTTGGGATATGGTCATTGATTGGTTAGCGTGTGGTGTTAACCCTGGGCTATCGCGTTTATTTATTCAATCTTGGGTGCCAGAACACGCAGAACTTCATCTTCTTTTATCCATGATTACTCCGCTGGGTTGGTTGGAACGTGTTCCCTCTTACAAAGACCAACAAGAAAAATTACGTGAAAAAGATTTGGCTACGTATGGATTTTTGGGGTATCCCTTATTGCAAAGTGCGGATGTACTCCTTTATAAAGCGGATTTTGTGCCGGTGGGCGAGGATCAAGTTGCGCATATCGAATTGATTCGTGAAGTTGCGCGGCGGTTTAATTTTTTGTACGGACGCGAACCCAATTTTGAGGGTTTGGCCCAAGAAGCCATGAAAAAAATGGGCAAGAAAAATAGTAAATTGTATGCAGAATTTCGCATATCCTATCAACAAAACGGCTTGCACGAAGCATTAACCACAGCGAAAGCATTGATTGATTCACAACCCAATTTATCTATGGGCGACAAAGAGCGCTTATATGGATTTTTGGATGGGTCCGGTAAAATTATTTTACCTGAGCCACAAGCGATGTTGACGGAAAATGCGAAAACGCCCGGCCTTGATGGCCAGAAAATGTCGAAATCGTATCAGAATACGATTAATTTACGGGATGAGCCCAAAGTCATTGAACAAAAAATTCGAACGATGCCGACTGATCCGGCTCGGGTAAAGCGAACCGATCCGGGTGAGCCAACTATTTGTCCCGTTTGGCAGTTTCATCAGATGTACTCTAATGACGACGTCAAACATTGGGTAGAAACGGGTTGTCGTTCAGCTGGGATTGGATGCTTGGATTGTAAGCAGCCTGTGATTGACGCGATTAAAAAAGAACTTGAACCGATTCAAACCTTAATTCAAGATTACGATTCTGATTTAGGGATGGTAAAACGGATTGTATCAGAAGGAAGCGAGCAAGCGCGTGAAGAAGCTGTGAAAACATTAGCGGATGTACGTGCCGCCATGTCGTTAAATTATTGATGTAGATTGGGCCTTGGCCCAATGAAAATTGAAGTTGGGCCAAGGCCCAACCTACGGGAACTATGATGAGTACTGAACGGTTACAAAAAATTCTGAGCCAGGCTGGATTGGGGTCGCGGCGTGAGATGGAATCTTG
>CAZBSX010000188.1:0-1195 GCA_964494305.1 uncultured Legionella sp.
CCGTCTTCATTAATTGCAGAACAAATGCTTAGTTGTTCATCAGTTTTGATAATCATTACATCGGTATTCAGGATCTTCATCAGAGTTTTTTATTTTCAATTTTTTGACTGAGATGCTCACTAAATAGACACGATAAAGGCTCACGCTCCGAAGTCTAACATACCTATTTTAAAAAAACAGCCAAGCTTCTCTCAAATTTTCACAAAGAAACGTTTCTTGAGTTTCTTTAGATCAATACTTTTAAAAACAGACTATTTAAGGGTCAGATTTGTTTAGTTTAGAAGCAAGTCGAATGCCATGCAGTACCAAATCCGGGACATGGTGATCATAGAGCTGACAGTGTTCAAATAATGACGCAAATCCTCCGGTGGCCAGGACCAAAACCTCTTGCTCAGCAAATTGTTCTTGTTTGATGCGTCCAATTAATTCGCGACAGGCACCGATTGCACCGTAAAATATACCAGATTGAATGCTTTCCACCGTAGAACGTCCGACTGCATGATCCATTTTCACGATATCGACCATCGGTAATTTAGCAGTATGATGAGATAACGCTTCTACAAATAAGCGCATCCCCGGCAAAATAGCGCCGCCAAAATACGTTTTTTGCTTGGAAATAACACAAAATGTGGTGGCGGTACCAAAATCGATTACGATGAGATTCTTACCACTAAATTGCTGCGTCGCTGCTATCGCATTTGCGATGCGATCTGCACCTACATCGCCAGGTTGTTTATATTGAATATTTAATCCGGTTTTGACCCCAGATTGGAGAAAAAATGGCTCGATTAGCAGATATTTAATGCACGCGGCACGCAAAGAGTATTCCAACGAGGGCACCACCGAACAAATTGCAACGGAGCGAATTTGCTCAGGATCACGGCCATTCTCTCGTACGACTGTTTTTAAAAATAAACCTAATTCATCTGACGTACTGACTTTAGCGGTGTGACGGAAACGTAACACCAAATTGTCTTCGTGAAATAAACCACCATAAATATGCGAATTTCCAACATCCAGACAAAGTAACATGTGCCAGTTCCCAAGTAGGTCGGGCCTCGGCCCAACATGTCTCACGCGCAACGCCTGCACTACACCCCACGGCTTGCATTCGCCTACGCCCCTTGTGTTCTCATCTACGCCCCTTGTGTTCTCACCTACGTCCCTTGTGTTCTCACCTACGTCCCTTGTGTTC
>CAZBSX010000188.1:1295-3714 GCA_964494305.1 uncultured Legionella sp.
TCACCTACGTCCCTTGCGTTCTCACCTACGTCCCTTGCGTTCTCACCTACGTCCCTTGCGTTCTCACCTACGTCCCCCGGCTTGTCCGGGGGACCCAAAGATCTTACCTCAGTGAACATTTTTAATGCTCGAACTGAGATCTCGCTGGGTCCCCCGGACAAGCCGGGGGACGTAGCGATATAGCAACATAGCAACATAGTAACATAGCGACATAGCGACATAGCGACATAGCGACATAGCGACATAGCGCTACAGAGGGACGTCGCTGATGTGTGTATTCAATAAATTTAGGAAGTTGATCGATAAGCCGGGTTCTGTCGTGGACAATCATTCATCTGGGACAAACGTCACCGTTTGCCTCAAGCAACCTACCCAGATCCAACATGGGTCATGTTTGGCGATGTTTCCATCGCCTGGATCTCTATTTGGTCTTGCTCCGAGTGGGGTTTTCCCTGCCACGCCTGTTGCCAGACGTGCGGTGCGCTCTTACCGCACCATTTCACCCTTACCTCACAAAATGAGGCGGTATATTTTCTGTGGCACTTTCCGTAAGTTTACACTTCCCAGGCATTACCTGGCACTTTGCCCTATGGAGCCCGGACTTTCCTCACTCTAGATGACATCTAAAAGTGCGATTGTCTAACCAACTTCGGTGCAGAGTATAGCAAAAATTACCCACGAGTACCAATAAATTCATCGTCGAAATAACGCTTAAGCTTCGTACGTAATGTACCACGGCTTACGCCAAGCACACGTGCTGCTTTCGATTGGTTATAACGCGTCAATTCCATCACTGTGCGAAACAAAGGCCCTTCAATTTCTTCAATCACTAATTCATATAAATTTAAATTAGGATCTTTAAGATTGACAGAATTTAAATACGATTTGACTACGCTCACAACATGCTGAATCAAAGCTTCATTAGATTGCTGCGCCGAATTGAGTGTTAGTGTCATTTTGATGTCATCTCCCATAATATATGTTCTCAGGATGTCGCTTTCGTCGATCCCAGTTGTCTATTTTTACGCTGCATACGATATTTGTCGTCTATTACGAAGCAAAATAGTCCATATACAACCCACCATGGGCGCTATAATAGCAATATTTTCAAATAATGTAAATATTGAATCAATGATATTCATGATTTTTTTAAAAAATTAGGATTTATTGGCAATATACAGGTCGATATGCCAAATACTTGCGTGCGCTATTCTTTTACAGAAAAACTCTCTCCACAACCACATTGACCGGTTTGATTCGGATTTTGAAATACAAATTTGGCATTGAGTCCCTGCTTCACATAATCCATGGTTAACCCTTTTAAATAAGGATAGCTCGCTTTTTCGATACACAGGGTATGCTCTGGGTTAAGCGGAAAAACCAGATCGTCAGGCAATGCAGAATCCACATAATCCAATACATAAGCCAAACCCGAACACCCGGTTTTTTTTACAGATAATCGCAGACTTCGATGCTGATGCTCACTGAGATACGATAAGATTCGATGCTCAGCGGCTGGGGTTAATACAATACCAGGCGCAGAACTTGGTGCATATTGAACTGGTGAACTCATTGATCCGCTCCGGGTTTCTAAATCGATGCAATATGTTCTCATTATAAACTATTTTACCCTGGATTGTCACCTCTAGCTCACGTATACTTGTAGGTTGGGCCTCGGCCCAACACCCGTATTTCGTTGGGCCAAAGCCCAACCTACAGGAGACACTATCCCTTATGTCGTTACCCTACATTTTGATTCTATATTACTCTAAAACCGGCTCTGTAGCTCAACTTGCGCAATATATCGCTCGCGGAGTTGCTTATGTACCTGGAATTGAAGCACGTCTTCGCACTGTACCACCGGTGTCGCCTACTTCTGAGGCCATCTCGCCCGCGATTCCAGAGTCGGGCGCTACCTATGCTAGTTTGGATGATTTACGCCATTGCTCTGGCTTGGCGTTGGGCAGTCCGACTCGCTTTGGGGCGATGGCTGCGCCTTTGAAATACTTTCTTGATGGCACCACACCGCTATGGTTATCCGGTGAATTGGTCAGCAAACCCGCGTGCGTGTTTTCCTCTACAACCAGTATGCACGGTGGGCAAGAAGCGACCTTGCTCAGTATGATGTTGCCTTTATTTCATCAAGGTATGGTACTATTAGGATTACCCTATACTGAGCCAGAACTCGCACAAACCGTCTCAGGTGGCACCCCGTATGGCCCAACGCATGTTGCAGGTGATCACCCTACTGGAGAATTGAGCCAAGATGAGATGATCTTAGCGAAAAAAATGGGAGAACGTTTGGCCAAAATGGCTTTACAATTAAGGGGCTCGTAGGTTGCAAGCTCCGTTCGTGCTGAAGCGTGGCGAAGCTACGTCTCGAAACATACGTAAACAACACGAAACTTCGAGACGCTGC
>CAZBSX010000189.1:0-3707 GCA_964494305.1 uncultured Legionella sp.
TCCAAACGTCCGCCGTCAATTCGCCTGCATAGCGATATTGAATCTTTCCTTGCTGATCAATCAAATACGTTTCTGGCGTGCCATATACGCCTAAATCCAATGCTAATTTCCCGTGTCGATCCACACCAATGGCTTGGTAAGGATTCCCCCAGGCAGCCAACCATTGTTTGGCTTGTATCGGATCATCTTTATAATTTAAGCCATACAATGCAATCCCTGGTTGTTGCGCTAAGTCCATTAAAAACGCTTGTTCGTCTCGACACGTCTCGCACCAACTTGCCCAAACGACCAATATAGCCGCACGACCCTGCAACAATTCTGGCGTAAATCGTTGCGATTGGTCCGCCAATAATGACGGTAAATCAAAGCGTGGTAACGCTTGTCCGATCTTAGGAGTTGGTAAATTCTGGGGATCTAACGATAAACCATGTCCCAAAAAAAAGGCCAACAGTCCAAATAATAATACGGGAAGTAGACGCAATAGGTTCATACTTGCCTCACATAGAGTCGTCGATCACTCATAGCCAGACACCCGCCCAAAACCATCAACACACCCCCAGCCCAAATCCAGCGTACAAAAGGTTTGTAATATAAGCGAACCGACCATGCCGTGTCCCCCAAAGGTTCGCCCAGCGCCACGTAAATATCCCGCAGTGGGTTTACATCGATAGCAGACTCTGTCATCGGCATCTTACCCACATCATAAATCCGTTTTTCTGGATAAATCGTGGCATGATGTGCAGCATGTGTAATGGCAAATTGCGCACGCGTTCCATGATAATTGGGACCCGTAATCGGCGACTCTCGCACAAATTGAACTGCATAGCCCGCAAACATTGTGCGTTCGCCAGGAGTCAATCTCACATCATCTTCTAAACCATACGTATTAGAAATCGTAATGCCTAGGACCGTAACGGCAAAACCCAAATGTGCCAGCACCATCCCTAAAAATGCGCCGCTGAGTGTTTTTCCGGTTTTGATTCGTGATAAACGCTGATAGACGCGTGCCAACGTCGAAAAAATCACCCAAAACGCTAAGATCAATCCTAAGCATGTTGAAAAATGGAGTGTTTGACCTAAATACAGCAGGCAACTTAGAGGCACTAATGTGCCTAGAATAATAATCCAAAGCAATTTGCGTAAAACAGATATGCTGTCATCGCGGTTCCAACGCACATGCAATCCTACCGCCATCAAGATTAAGAGCGGCACACCCAGCGCAGTAAAGACTTTGTTAAAATACGGTGCCCCTACTGACAGTTTACCCAATCCCAACCCGTCAATCAGGAGAGGATAAATCGTTCCCAATAACACGGTCAGCATCATGACGACCAAAAACACATTATTCAACAACATGGCACTTTCACGTGATACCAAATCAGGTAAGATTTTTTGGTTGAGACTTTGCGCACGCAATGCGAACAACAGTAAAGCGCCTCCAATCACAATTGCTAAGAAAATGAGGATATACAGACCTCGCAGTGGATCCACCGCAAACGCATGTACCGAGGTCAAAACGCCAGAACGCACCAAAAACGTACCCACCAAACTCAGAGAAAATCCAGTAATCGCTAATAACAACGTCCAAGCAACAAATTGATTTCTTTTTTCTACCACGATCAATGCGTGGATCAACGCCGTACCCACTAACCATGGCATAAAAGATGCATTTTCAACAGGATCCCAAAACCACCACCCGCCCCAACCTAATTCACGGTATGCCCACCAACTACCCAAAGTAATCCCAAGCGTCAAACAACACCAAGCAGCAAGGGTCCAAGGTCGTAAACTTTTGGCCCAAGTCGCCTCCATTCTCCCCAACCACAATGCTGCCATCGCAAATGCAAATGCAACTGAAAACCCGACATATCCCATATATAACATGGGGGGATGAAATAAAAATCCAGGATCTTGGAGTAAAGGATTTAAATCACGCCCCTGGGTTTGCAACAGCGTAAATTGTCGCAGAAACGGATTCGACGTCATTAAGATAAATACAATGAACCCAGCACTTAACGCCCCTAAGATCACCAAAACTCGAGCCCGAAGAGCGGGTTCCAAACGCGGTGCGGCTAACGCGACCGCCAACGTCCACAACGCCAGAATAAGTACCCACAGTAACATTGATCCTTCATGCCCACCCCAAACCGCACAAAGTTTGTAAAACCAAGGCAAAGACACACTGGAATTTGTTACAACGTACATCACGGTAAAATCGTCGCGTAAGAAACAAATTGACAACCACAGATAAGCCAAACCAACAAAAACAAATTGTCCAATGACATAACACGTTGCGGTATTCATTAATCCAGGGTTCTGTTTCCAGATTCCAACCGTAGGGACAACCACCAAGAGTAACGAAAATAACAAAGCCCATACCAAAGCATAGACACCCAATTCAGCCATCATGATGTAAACTTCGCGCGTAATTGGGAGGGTAAACTTGCTTTCACTTCGGGGGGCATATAATTTTCATCATGTTTGGCCAAAACTTGACTGGCTTGCAGCGATGCATCCGCGTTCAGTACGCCTTGAGCCACAATCCCTTGCCCTTCACGAAACAAGTCGGGCAAAACTCCTTGATATCGAATATCAACGGTATGTGCATAATCCGTTAATGTAAAATGCACCTCCAAACTACCGGAAGAACGTCGAAGTGATCCTGGCACAACAATACCACCCACGCGAATCAAATGCTGATGTGGCGCCGCGCCACTTGCAATTTGCGTTGGGGTATAAAACAAACTGATATTTTGCCGAAGTGCATATAAGACCAGACCACAAGCCAATGCCAAAATAGCTAAGACCAGTAGAATCACATTGAGTTTACGTCGGCGCACAGGATGCATACTTATTAGCCATTTAACCATTGAAGAAGATGACGTAAGACGTATTTGGAACGTGCCCAAGCACGATAGGCATTCATCGCCATTACACCTAATACTAAGGAATAGGCCGACCAAATATACCCGCCGTACCCATGCATAATCCACCAATGATTCATGAATTGTTCCTTTTTAAAATCGCTTTGACCCAAGCTTGCTGATGTTCGCGCCACAAGAGCTCGGATCGTGTTTTATAAAAAATTAACCACACGCAGTACAGACCTACTCCGAGCAGAATCATCAACAAAGGATAGATCATACTGACGTGAATTTTAGGTTTGGAAAACAAAAATAACGTAGCGCCTTGATGCAAGGTCGACCACCAATACACTGAATAATGAATAATCGGCAAATCGACCAAACCCACTAAAGTCAAAATAGCCGCCATGCGATCAGCGCGTTCGGTATTTTGATAGGCATAGCCAATCGCTAAAATACCCAAGTATAAAAACAATAAAATCAATTCCGAGGTCAAGCGTGCATCCCAGATCCACCACGTGCCCCACATGGGTTTACCCCAAATACTACCAGTAACCAAAGCTAAAAATGCCAACCAAGCACCTATTTGCGCGCTCATAAGCAACAACAAACCCGCAAGTTTGATCCGCCAAACCAATAATATAATCGCTAAGATCCCCATCCCACAATACACGGCCATAGACCAAATGGCGCACGGAACATGTACATAAATCAAGCGAAATGCATCACTTTGTTGATAATCTTCCGGTGCAAAAAATAGGCCCCAAACCACACCTATCCCAAGAAAAAACACCATAGCAAGACCGAGCCCAAGGTGCCAGCGCATACTTAAGTCATAAAAAT
>CAZBSX010000190.1:0-3705 GCA_964494305.1 uncultured Legionella sp.
GAGGTGAATGCGCTTGGTGAGGTTTACAAACCAGGCCGTCGTAAATAAACAAACCGATCAATGAATTAGGGTAGGTTGGGCCTTGGCCCAACGATAAAGCTACCTACATTTTGCGCAGCAGTTTATTTTTCAAACACCCTAGCGCCCAGCGTACCATCCCGATATGAGGCTTACCCAGTGTTTGGCGTTGGTCATATTTTAAGAAGGCATAAGGACCATCTTGCTCGACGAAACCGAAGATCGCAGAGACGAACCATTGGCCTGCAAATGCATCGCGCCAATGCTCAATCTCATGCCCCTTGAATAAGAGGATGTCTCCATACGCTAGCGCAATGGCTTCGCTCTTGTCTCCAATCTTTAAGATCAATGGCCAGGTTTTGTGTGCGGTTTTAAATTCCGGATCAGCGCCGATGCATAGTCCGGCTACCCATTCGCAAGAGCCGCGATCTTTGTGGGGCTGTAGAGTATTTCCTTGTGTATATACGTAATAAAAAGACAAGCTTGGCCAGACCGCACACCCCAAACTGTGCGTAATTCTAGGGGTTAATTTTTCTAACAATAACTCGAAAAACGGATCGCCATACTCTCGATGGACGTGGTCTAAAGGGTCAATATTTGATTTGATATTGGGCTTGATTTTTGCTCGGAACAACGCATATTCAGCCAATAAACCGCAGGTTTCTGCAGACACTACGTCTTTAAGAATGATGTAAGCGGGTTGCTTAATGATCGGACCATTTTGAACGATGGACATACGTGCTCGCAAATTTATGCACTGACAATAGGGGGTAATTTATCAGCGTAGTTTAACGGTCTGCGACTAAGCGTAATCGCCGCTTGGAATGCGATGCTCAGCAATAAGGTTGCCAGATCGCTATGCGTTGAACATGCGGTCGGCAGTCCTTGATCCCCTTCGTGACGGATACGGCTGTCTAGCGGTAATTGGCCAAGCAGTGGACAATTGTAGTCGTGTGCTAATTGCGCAGCACCCCCCTGACCAAAGATGGGATCGTGGTGCCCGCATTGGCTACACTGGTGCAGCGACATATTTTCAATAATCCCTAACGTGGTGACATTGGTTTTTGCAAACATTTGAATCGCTTTTTGCGCGTCTAAGGTTGCAATTTGTTGTGGTGTTGTTACCACAATGGCGCCGGCTAATGGAATTTTTTGGACCAAACTCAATTGAATATCCCCAGTTCCTGGGGGTAAATCGATGAATAAATAATCCAAATCATGCCAGGCAGTGAGATCGAGCATTTGAATCAAGGATTTGGCCAACATGGGGCCCCGCCAAATGAGAGCAGTATCGGGTTGCGTCAGATAGCCAATCGACATGGCTTCAATACCATGGACCACTACAGGCATATATTTGTCGTCATGGACTTCTACTGTAGGGACTTTGCCTAACATCATGGGAATGCTAGGGCCATAAATATCTGCATCCAATAATCCAACACGCGCGCCTAGGCGTGCCAATGCGGTGGCTAAATTGACTGCAATAGTTGATTTGCCCACTCCGCCTTTGCCTGAGGCAATCGCAATGATGTTTTTGACATTCCGTAATCCTTGCCCGGGAAGTTGAGTTTGATGGGGACGGATGCGGTGTTGCGTTTGCATCTGAATGGTATATTGGGGTAATCGCGCTTGCAGCGTTGCCGTTAGCGATTGCTCTAGAAACGTAATCGGGTAGGGTGCGCTCAACGCAATGGACAGCAGAGTGTTGTCGAGGCTGATTTGTGGCTCTAAGTCTAAATCCTGCAAACTCAGATTGAGTAAGCTATCGGGTGTCGTGACAAGGATGTCGTGTAAATTCATACCATCTCGCTGGGTTCATGGTGCAGCGCGTCCAAAAAATATTGTCCATAATGAGTCAGTTTATGGTGGCCAATACCGGATACGGTGAGCATGTGTTCTAAGGTTTTAGGATTGACTCGGATCATATCATGGAGTGTTGCATCAGAGAAAATTAAAAAGGACGGTTTGCCTTCTTCATCTGCTAAGCGTTTGCGCAAAGCGCGTAACCGTTCAAAGGTCGGATGAGACAATTGAGTTTCTGCGAGTTTTGATTTGGTTTTGACCGTGGGGACAGAAGGCGTCATAGGTAATTCAGTTAAAGAAATCGTTGCTTTGTTGACGAGAATATCTTTTGCATGCGCACTGAGGCGTAACACATTGAAGTAATCTGGATCTTGAAAACAATAATCACGATGGATCAATTGCCAAGCAAGATGTTTCCAATACGCTTCGGAATGCTCTTTGCCAATGCCATATGTGGATAAATGCTGGTGGCCAGCTTGGCGAATTTTCTCACAATCGCGTCCACGTAAGACATCAATCACATGATTCAAGCCATACGTTTGCTTAACCCGATAAATACAAGATAAAAACTTTTGTGCAGCAACAGTCGCGTCTATAGTAACAGGTGGATGATCGCAGACATCGCAAAATCCACAGGCTTCGGTCATGTCTTCATTGAAATAGCGTAATAAGATTTGCCGTCGGCAGTGGGTTGCCATCGCAAAAGCCAACATATGGTTGAGTTTTTGATGTTCAACGCGTTGCTGTGCTTCATTGGGTACACTTTGAATCCAAGCACGTAAACGGCCGCTATCTGCGGGATCAAATAACATCAATGCGCGTGCACCGAGTCCGTCGCGTCCAGCACGGCCGGTTTCTTGATAATAACTTTCAATCGTTTTTGGCATGTCGTGGTGCAAAACAAAGCGGACATTGGGTTTGTCGATGCCCATACCAAATGCGATAGTGGCGACTACGACATCAATCTGATCATACCGAAATAAAGTCTGCACTTCGCGGCGTGCTTGATGCGATAGTCCTGCGTGATAGCCGCGAACGCGATGATGTAATGCTTGCAATTTGGTGACCAGTTTTTCTACGCCTGCACGTGTTGAGCAATAGATGATGCCGGATTGTTGGGCTTGAGTTTGCAAAAATTGGTGAATCTGCTTGCTGGGATTTTGTTTGGGGAGCACTTGGTAATGAATATTGGGACGATTGAATGAAGCGACATAGGGCTTGGGTTTGTAGTTTAATTTAACGACGATATCTTTTTGTGTTTGCAGATCTGCAGTGGCAGTTAACGCAATCATCGGGTGATTGGGGAATTCCGTTTTTAAGCGACCGAGCGCGGCATATTCCGGGCGAAAATCATGACCCCATTGCGAAATACAGTGTGCTTCGTCGATTGCAAATAACGCAATCTCGCACTCATGCAAACGCTCTATAAAGGAATCACTTAATAAACGTTCTGGGGCGATGTATAACAAATCTAACTCATTGGTATGCAACCGTGCCAGTACTTCTCTAGCTTGAGCGCTGGTGAGCGAAGAATTATAGTAGGCGGCACGGATGCCTAATAAAGTGAGGGCAGCAACTTGATCTTCCATTAATGCAATTAAGGGCGAGACGACGATGCCTATCCCTGGACGGATTAAAGCAGGAATCTGGTAACATAACGATTTCCCACCGCCAGTGGGCATCAAGACCAGTAGATCGCGTCCAGCAATGACATCTTGGATAATATCTTCTTGGGGGCCACGAAATTGATCATACCCGTAGTAGGTTTTTAAAATGTCGCGTGCGTTGGCGTTGCTCGATGAAGTCATGTTTATTATTGTTTATGATTTAAGGCTTACGAAAAACCACGATCTCTTCGTTAAGTTTTGGTATTTATTCTCTTTA
>CAZBSX010000191.1:0-3700 GCA_964494305.1 uncultured Legionella sp.
CTCATCCAGTCTATCTTGATACCCTAATTGTTGATACTGATATTTTTGTTCTTCCTCTGTATGCAGCAAGAAAGCCAAGTAAATATCCATACACAATAAGAAGCAGGTGGAAAAATTCCCTAACCAGTCAAACCACCCCTCACCATACCACCATCCAAAACACATTAGATTGATTAGTCCCCATACATAATCATTCAGGACACGATACTTAAACACATCCCAATACGCTTGCAAATATCGATCTCGATATGCTGCTTGATCTTCGGGAGACAACGACGCCATCGCTGTTAACCATTTGGGATCATGAAAACGTTTTTGCATGTATTTGATAAAAAACAACGATCCACGGAACAAATACAAGGACCACGAGATTTGCCCTGGAATGTACTTCGTATGCTCTAAGCGATCGTGTGCTTCGGTTTGCTCAGCATATTGCAGCGCCACATCAAGTGTCGGACGCCCCCAAACCCAAAACAAACGCGTCCCATTTATCTCATCAAGATACGCAACAAATTCCTTAAATTTTCGCTCATACCATGCCCAGACATCAACATCAGGCATATCGGGTTTATGCTGCAACAATTGCTCAATAACGGTAATATTTGAGCCATTTTTGGCAAGCAAATGCTTACAGATCTCTAATTTTGCTAGACTTTTTTCATAATCACTGTGGGGGTCAAGAATAAGCCCTACTTCTTGCTCAATCGCTTGTAAATGCGCATAAAGCTGATATGTGGCCCATAAAAGGTCTTTTTCTACCTGTTGCGCTTGATACGTACGCGTGGTGAGAAAATCACCCTCATACTTAACCAAAATTGCATCCACATTGTGGATAATTTCGGTGCGTAGTTCATCGGTCTCAAACAAAGCAATATTATCGAAACGATACGAAGGTGTAGCCGCAGGAATGCGAATATCCGCGGTTAATCCGTTAAATTGCGCATCCAAAACTTCTCGAGTCAGGTGTCCAGGCGTCAAAGCACTGAGTGCGGCTAATTGTGCCTCATATTGCTGCTGTTCGTCATTGGAAACACGCATTCCAGCCACCCTAAGTTAGGTAAAACCCAGCTATGTTGCGTCGCAGCATAAATAGGTCAAAATTACATATAAAACCAACTATATGTTCTATTTTACTACACATTAGGGGGTGTTGTAAATGAAATTTCATCAAAGAACTGATTTATCTGACGCTCCGTCCAAAAGATAGGCTTTTCCTTGCCGAAATTGGCCAAAAACCAAGATTCTGGACAATTTGTGGCCTCTGGTCAGGTAAATGACACCGGATTGCTCTGTAATCCCAATTGCTGGAAATAAGAGA
Source organism: uncultured Legionella sp. (assembly GCA_964494305.1). Lineage (GTDB taxonomy): Bacteria > Pseudomonadota > Gammaproteobacteria > Legionellales > Legionellaceae. The sequence continues at coordinate 1,319 of CAZBSX010000191.1, forward strand.
AGATGGTTCAATTGATTGGACAAAGTAAAGCTATCCATCCCCATCGCATAGAGACGATTATAACTGTTCAATTGTTCTGCCCAATGATGCTGTTGACCCAATTGATGGCTAAATACCCAAGGCATATCACAGAAGATGATCCCATTTAAATCACGGTCTTTCGCGGTATTTTCAATGCCAGAATACACTGATGAGGTCGCGTAAATCGGGACGTCTCCCGCAAAATAATAGCGCATTAATGGCATGATTTGGCGTGCTTTCGAAGGATATGCAATCAAGATCACCACATCAAAATCTTGCCGGCGCTTATGCGTATTATCCGAGCCAGAAACGGCCTTGGTGGGCCTAATCCGCGCCACAGATTCCGAAGCATGCAGTAAATGCCGCACACCCATACTCAGATCCTCTCCGGGTGCATACTGCCAGGTTTCGACAACTTGCCCGCCATGCGCAGTCCATTGCGCAGTAAACGCACGCACCAGATCTTCACCCCATGCCCCTGCGGGCGCAATGATTAATGCCCGGGAATACCCGCCTTTACGCGCACGCATCGCAACTTGACGCGCTTCATGAGTGGGAGACAAGCCAAACTGAAACGCCATGGCATCGGAAATTCGAGGGGTTTCATTCAATAACAGCGTAGGCACGGGATGCGACATTTTGGCGACAGTCGCTACATCTGCTTTGGTCAACGGCCCGACCACATAATCGGCACCTTCTTCTAACGCACGTTGATAAACCTTTCCTACGTCAGCTTGATCAGTATTATAGACGCGAACCGATACATAAGATTGGCGGTTACTGGCCTGATAGGCAGCCATAAACCCATCTTGAATCGCATGCCCAGGACCCGCTAATTGCCCCGTCAACGGTAAAATCAACGCTATTCGCTTCGGCATAGGAAATAAATGTTCGCCAACTTTTTCTAAGGGAGACGGCAAAAGCACATTCGCCGGGTGATTCCCATATTGCAGTTGCCAATCCTGTAAATCAGCAATCATATCGTGCGGATCCCGATATGATTTGCGTGAAATTTCTGCCAAGGCAACCCAACCACGCAATACACCATTCATATCAGCTTCGGCAACTAAAGTATCTACTTCTGCTTGAGACAATTTGGTCAAACAGAGCCACAACGCACGCCGATTATTCGATTTAGATTCCGCATCAGGCAATAAAAAATCTAATTTAATGCGCTCTACCACAGCGTCAACCAAAGCGCCTTTGGCCTGATAAGCAAATGCCAACATATCGTGATATTGTGCTTGATGAAAAGACGACAAGCGATCTAAGTTTTTGATACCTGCTAATTTGGTAATGGCTTGATTGGGCTGATTGCGGATAAGATCGATTTTGGCCAATAATAAACTTTTTTCATCCGCCAATTCTCCCGTCATCGACCCAGCATGCTGAAGGATCGTTAACCCATATCGCCACTGTCCTTCATAAATCACGCGCCCGGCAGCCATCAATTGTAGCGCTTGTCGTTCTCTCCCAGTTTGATTTTGAGCCATCGCAAGATAAGCCGAAGCAGGCATTGTGTAAGGGCTTGCTAATTTTTGTCGATTTAAATGACTATCTGGTAACATTCGAGTACAATAAGTCAAAAAAAACATGCACCCCAACAAGGCTAAAGCTTTCAATATCCGCATAATAACAGGCATAGTCATGATCCAAAATCAAAACATTAAACATAGATTAGGGTCAGTTGACCCTTCTACTACCTGGTGATACTGTAGCAGAGCGCAGAAGGATAAACGATGATCCAAAATTCAGCAAGCACATCTGGCATACTATATATTGTCGCCACACCGATTGGCAATCTAGATGACATCAGTTTACGCGCAATTCAGATATTACGTACGGTTGATAAAGTTCTGAGCGAAGATACTCGCCATTCTAAACATCTACTCACGCATCTCGGTATTCAAAAACCTTTAATCTCATTGCATGCGCATAATGAGCATGCCAAATCAGCATCAATCATCCAAGCACTGCTCACAGGACAATCTTTCGCACTGATCTCAGATGCCGGGACACCATTAATTTCTGATCCAGGCTATCCGTTGGTGCATGCAGCCCAAGACGCCCAAATTCCTGTCGTCCCTATCCCCGGACCGTGCGCGTTTATTGCTGCGCTTTCTGCAGCGGGCGTACCTTGTGATACCTTCAGTTTTTTCGGTTTTTTACCCGCAAAATCCAAAACACGCCAAGAAAAACTTGCTTCTTTAATAGACATAAATCATACTTTAGTTTTTTATGAGTCAACGCATCGAATTCAAGCATGTCTTGATGATTTCAGCACTGTTTTCGGAGAAACCTGCGAACTCATGGTGGCGAAAGAGTTAACAAAAACCTTTGAGCAATTTATCCGCGGCCCCA
>CAZBSX010000192.1:0-3666 GCA_964494305.1 uncultured Legionella sp.
AGGGAGAGAATCGTTGGATGCCTTGTCAGGAAAGACTCAAATCAAGGAACAAACCCAAGAAGCGTTGGTGAAAAGCCATGCTTTGTTGGTTAAAAAAATTGCGCATCATCTCGCGGGGCGGTTGCCACGTTCGATTTTAATGGATGATTTGATTCAAGCTGGGATGCTGGGGCTGCTGGAAGCGGTGCGTTCTTATGATGATACCAAGGGTGCCTCGTTTGAAACGTATGCAAGTATCCGCATTCGTGGTTATATGCTGGATGAAGTGCGGCGGAATGATTGGGTTCCTCGCTCAGTGTATCGCAATTCTCGAATGATTGCGCAAGCGGTACGAACAGTAGAAAACCGTTTTGGGCGCGAAGCGAGTGATCATGATGTGGCTCAGGAATTGGGATTAGGGCTGCAGGAATATCATGAATTGCTTGCAGATACCAATGGCGCTCATTTATATGGATTTGACGATTTGGGTGTCACGGATGATACGTTGTGTGATGAAGTGAATGGTGAGGCAACCGAGCCGCAAGCGAGTGTGATGCAGGCCGATTTCAAATCTCGTTTGGCGACGGTGATTGACGGTCTACCGCACAATGAACAAATGGTTTTGTCTTTATATTATGAGCATGATTTGAATTTAAAAGAAATTGGTAATGTGATGGGTGTGACCGAATCACGTGTTTCTCAGATTCATAGCCAAGCAACGCATCGAATACGAGCGCGTTTGGAACAGGATAATTAATGTATGATGTTAGAAGTTAATCAATTGCAGCTCCAGGTCTCGGATCTCGATCACCGAGTGACTGCACTTCGGGGGTACCTTTGACTACGATCGCTTGGCCGAACGCTTAGAAGAGGTCGTCCGTGAATTGGAATCTCCCACGATTTGGAATAATCCCGAATATGCGCAAACCTTAGGGCGCGAACGTGCGCAACTTGAAGCCATTGTCCATATGCTCCAGAATTTAAGCCAATCTCTGAGTGATTTGGCCGATTTATTGGCCATGGCAATTGCAGAATCAGATGAGCAAATGATTCAAGATGTGGGCAAGGATTTGGTTGAGATCGCGCAGCAAGTTGAAGGCTTAGAATTTCAACGCATGTTTTCTGGTAAAATGGACCGAGCCAATGCTTATCTTGACATTCAGTCTGGCTCTGGTGGCACCGAAGCCCAAGATTGGGCTGAAATGTTGTTGCGAATGTATTTACGTTGGGCTGAGCAGCATGGATTCACCGCGGAATTGGCTGAATGTTCTGCGGGAGATGTTGCTGGGATTAAATCTGCAACCATTTATGTCCAAGGCGCATACGCTTTTGGCTGGTTACGGACGGAAACTGGCGTACATCGATTGGTACGCAAATCGCCGTTTGATTCTGGTAATCGGCGGCATACATCGTTTGCATCGGTATTTATATCGCCTGAAGTCGATGACGATATTGAAATTGCCATTAATCCAGCTGATTTACGGATTGATACGTATCGTGCGTCGGGCGCGGGCGGACAACATGTGAATCGTACGGATTCTGCAGTGCGAATTACGCATATGCCGAGCGGCATTGTGGTCCAGTGCCAAACGGATCGGAGTCAGCATAAAAATAAAGATCAAGCGATGAAACAATTGCGTGCCAAATTATATGAATTGGAAATGCAAAAGAAAAATGCCGCTTTACAGGCATTGGAAGATACCAAATCCGATATTGGTTGGGGATCGCAGATTCGATCTTATGTTTTGGATCAATCTCGGATCAAAGATTTACGGACTGGCGTAGAAACCTCGAATACTCAGGCAGTATTGGATGGTGATTTGGACCAGTTCATTGAAGCCAGTTTGAAAGCAGGAGTAGACACCGAATGACTGAAGATTTAGTAGATGATCGCGACGTATATGAGATTCGTCAGCAAAAATTAGCCGATTTACGTCAGCAAGGATTTGATTTTCCGAATCATTTTAGACGTTCTCATCTTGCTGCTGAGATCACCACACAATACATAGCTGTCCCGCCGGACGTTCTGGCCGTTGAACATGTTGACGTTGCAATTGCGGGGCGTGTGATGTTGCGCCGCTTGATGGGCAAAGCGAGTTTTTTTCATTTACAAGACGTGTCTGGCCGTATTCAAGTCTATGTGCGCGAACAAGATGTGGGTGAGATTTATGAGCAATTTAAATTATGGGATTTGGGCGATATTGTTGGGATCACGGGGTATTTGTTTGTCACCAAAACGGGTGAATTAAGCGTGCATGCTACGGGTATTCATTTGCTGACCAAATCGTTGCGCCCATTGCCCGATAAATTTCATGGCTTGTCCGATCAAGAAACTCGGTATCGTAAGCGCTACGTGGATTTGATTGCCAATGAAGAAAGCCGTCGAACCTTCCTCATGCGGTCTCAAGTGATCACGGCGTTACGTCGGTTTATGGATGATCACCAATTTTTAGAAGTTGAAACCCCCATGATGCATCCTATCCCAGGTGGTGCAGTTGCTCGTCCTTTTGTGACTTATCATAATACATTAGACATGGAAATGTTTTTACGAATTGCCCCTGAATTATATTTAAAGCGTTTGGTGGTCGGTGGATTTGAACGGGTGTATGAGATCAATCGTAACTTCCGTAACGAAGGAATTTCTACGCGGCATAATCCCGAATTTACGATGATCGAATTTTATCAAGCGTATGCAGATTATACGGATTTGATGAATTTTACAGAACGGTTACTCCGGCATTTATGTGATGTTGTCCTCCAGACGCGCCAGATTGTCTATCAAGATCATGCCATTGATTTTAATCAGCCGTTTGCACGTTTGACTATTCCAGATGCAATTTTACAGTATCATCCGACGTTGCGTATCGAGCAAATTCAAACTGTGCCTGGTTGCCGTGCGATCTTAGATCAGATGGGGTTTGCGTATCAGCCAACGGATGAAGTGGGTAAATTACAGATGATTTTATTTGAAGAAACTGTAGAGCATCAATTGATTCAACCGACATTTGTGACCGCTTATCCTACAGTAGTTTCGCCATTAGCACGCGCTTCAACTGCTGATCCCGAAGTCACGGATCGCTTTGAATTGTTCATCGCTGGCCGCGAATTAGCGAATGGTTTTTCAGAGTTGAACGATGCACAAGATCAAGCAGCGCGGTTTCAACGTCAAGTTGCAGAAAAAGATGCCGGTGATTTAGAAGCGATGCATTTTGATCATGACTACATCGAAGCATTGGAATATGGCTTACCACCCACTGCTGGCGAGGGGATTGGGATTGATCGTTTGGTGATGTTATTCACGAATGCACCATCAATTCGTGATGTGATTTTGTTTCCACAAATGCGAGCGGTGTGACCTAGCGTGAGTTAAACACGTATTGATGAAATCACTCTCTAAGTGCTCACGGTAAACGCATCTAAACGAACATTGCAAGCTCAGGATGCCTACCATAATGCCAACGTTCCGCGCTTTATGCGCGGAATCCAGTTTTTCTCTGATTTGAGATTCTATGGATGCCGTGCATAAAGCACGGCACGTAGGCTCAAAGAGATGAATTCATGTTCAAAATTGAGATGCGGTTGCCGTGTCTGAGTGTTACCCAGGTATTGACTAATACATACTGTTCAATTATAATGCATAAATCTTTTTTTTTCGTTGTATGACAGATGCCTATTCCTTACCTATTT
>CAZBSX010000193.1:0-3665 GCA_964494305.1 uncultured Legionella sp.
GAGCATTAAAAACCATCTATACTGTACGTATAAATCGCTTACTATAAGGACACATCATGGTTCGAAAGAAAAATAACAACGATGATTTTGAGTTTGAGCAGCGCCCTGCACCTAGATCACCCGTATCTGAAACAGAACCCAAGAAAGACGAGAAAGAAAAACCAAAAGCAGCGAATGATGATGCTAAAACGCAATCTCCCCAAAAAAAGGACGAAAATGATACATCGGATATGCATCTATACGCCTCTTTTAAGCGTATGCTCAAAGGATTACCGGAAAGAAAGATCAGTGACTTTCTTAAAAAATTAATAAATCCCACACCCAAAGAGCCATCTACAAGCATTTCGAAAGAGAAACTGCCTACGCAAGATGCTGGATCAGGAAAGATTCCAGAGCCGAAAAGCCCAAGAAAAAAATAGCGCTAAACCTTGTTAATATAGGCGAGCAGCGTCTCAATATCGCCATCTAGCGGTAAAATATGCGCGGAATGATTCAACCAATGGATGCGGACTTGAGTCTGGTGTGCATAATGGGTTGCAATTGTTTTGCAATCGACGACTTTATCATAACGACCAAAAAATAAATCCGTTGGACAAGTCGGTTGTAGATAAGATTGTGCTTGAATGAAGGCCAAAATGGCGAGAATTGCTTGAATGGGCAGGCGCCGATAAGTCAATTCTTGGTACGCATCGGAAAAAAAATCCCCTGCATAATTCTTCAAAGATTTGCAGCCCAAGAGTGCTAATATTTGCGCGGCATAATAGGCTAATTGAGCGGAGTAATGGAGTTTCAACGCGGGTGCCAACAGGTACAGATGATGAACAGCAAACATTTGCGATAGTTCTAATGCCAAAGCCCCACCTAACGATAAACCGACAATACTTACCTTGGTATACGATGCGACCAATTTGGCGCAGCACTCCCGTGCGGTTTGTCGCCAATCTTCGAAATGCACTTTTGAAAAAGCCGCTATGGAATCGGCGTGCCCAGGCAGGACAGGGCAAACAATGCGGTCATACCCCGTGATGTGCGGCAGCATTGCGCGATATCCCCCTGGAGAGGAGGCAAAGCCATGCAGCAACAACAACGCATGATCATGTTGGGGCGTGATCTCTTGATCAACCGGTAACAGGTAATGAGCCTCTTGCGCGGTGAGTGCTTTGATTATGTTGCCATGATGAATAAATGCAAAATCCGCGAGCTGCATTAATATGATTCCATCAATTTGTGAGGCAGGCTCTCAATCCGGCCAGCTTGAGTAACTTCCACGTAATTTAATTTGCGTTGCAGCTCACTGATGGTGTTTGCGCCGGCATAGGTTAAGCCAGAACGTAATCCACCGATAATATCGGCGATGATTAGGTCGGCTTGTTGGCGATAAGGCACTTCCGTTGCTACCCCTTCTGCAGTTTTCCATTCGTGCATTTGGCCAAGAAAACTTTCTTGTGCCTCGCGAGAGGCCATCCCACGATACGCTTTGACTTGCGTGCCGTCGGCCTTGGTGATGACATCGCCGGGTGTGGGTTCGGTGCCCGCCAACATACCGCCTATCATGACAAAATCTGCACCAAATGCCAGTGCTTTGACGATATCTCCTGCTGTTTTCAAGCCGCCATCCGCGACAATGGATCGATCAGAGCGCGTGCAATCTTGAATACAGGTTAACATGGGGATGCCAAAGCCTGTTTTAATCCGAGTGCTGCACACAGACCCACCGCCAATGCCAGCTTTGATAATGTCTGCTCCGCAAGAAGCTAGGTAATCTGCGCCAGCGTAGGTCGCCACGTTGCCGGCCATGATGCAACGAGACCCTAAGATTTGGCGGAGACTTTTCAAGGTTTTTCCAACATATTTGGCATGCGCATGTGCGACGTCAACGCAGTAGAAATCTGCTCCTGCATCCCGTAGTGCTTCTGCACGTTCTAATTCTGCTTGAGAGCAGCCAATTGACACGAATACGGGGCCTGTGCAGGCTTTAAATTCTTTGATGTTATCCGCAATACTCAAAAATCGATGTAATACTCCGATACCCCCTTTGGCATGCATGAAGTTTGCCATTTTGCTTTCCGTAATGGTGTCCATATTGGAGCTCATTACCGGCAGGGATAATGAGAGTTTCTCCAATCGATCGGTTACGGAAGTATCTACGATCCGTCTGGATTCATGGTGGTTATAAGCTGGGACCAAAAGCACATCATCAAACGTAATGGCGCGTACAGTCATGGTAACTCCTATAAATGTTCGGCGGCATAATAGGCTAAGCGTGAGCGCTCACCGCGCGTGAGCGTCATGTGCGCGCTGTATTGCCAATGTTTGAATCGATCTACCGCAAACGTAAGCCCGGATGTGGTTTCAGTTAAATACGGCGTATCGATCTGTTTAATATCGCCAAGACAAACAATTTTTGAACCTGGACCTGCTCGTGTGACCAAGGTTTTGATTTGTTTGGGCGTGAGGTTTTGGGCTTCGTCAATAATAATGAAGCGATTGAGAAAAGTACGACCTCGCATAAAATTCAAAGAACGAATTTTGATTTTGTTTTTGAGTAGATCTTCAGTCGCATTCCGGCCAAAGCTGCCGCCGTCTTGATTGGCATGTAAGACTTCTAGATTATCCATTAATGCGCCCATCCAAGGCGTCATTTTCTCTTCTTCTGTACCGGGTAAAAATCCGATATCTTCGCCTACGGGAATGGTGATACGAGTCATGATGATTTCAGTGTAACGCCGTTCATCCAACACTTGTGTTAACCCGGCAGCAATGGTTAGCAGCGTTTTCCCAGTGCCTGCTGAACCTTGTAATGTGACGAAATCAATCTCGGGATCGAGCAACACATTGAGTGCAAAATTTTGTTCCTCATTCCGAGCAGTGATGCCCCAGACGGCATTTTTTTCAATGGTATAATCTCTAGACATTTCGACCAAAGTTTCATCTGATTCTATGGTTTTGACAATTCCTTTGAATTCTTGATCTGCGGTAATCAAACAATCATTGGGGTTCCAATCGGTTACTAAGGGGCCTTTAATTCGATAAAATGTTTTCCCGTTGTCCTTCCAGGATGCCATGTCTTTTCCATGGGTCTCCCAGAAATTATTTTCTAAGTGATGGATGCCGCTATGCAACAATGTGACATCATCTAACACTTGATCCGTATAGTAATCTTCAGCTGGAATACCAAGTATGCCGGCTTTAATGCGCAGGTTAATATCCTTGGAGACAATGACAACTTGGCGCTCTGTTTCACGTTTTTGTAAGCTTAAGGCAATAGCCAACAAGGTATTATCAACGTTATGCCCAGGCAATGAAATGGGTTGCACCTGTTCTAAATCATTGGTTTGAAAAAATAGTCGGCCTGAGCTGGTGACTTGTCGATTGGTGATAAAACTTGGAATTTTTAAACCGGCAACGACTTCTTCATGCGTCGTATTGCTCATCAGTTCTACCAGCATGCGATTGGTTTGGCGGACATTGCGTGCAACTTCCGAAATACCGTTCTTGTGACGATCGAGCTCCTCTAAGACCACCATGGGCAAATATATATCATGCTCTTGAAAATGGTAAATAGCTGTGGGATCATGCATCAGTATGTTAGTATCTAGCACAAATAATTTTCTTTCCTTATTGATCATGGTAGCTATCCTGCTTTGTGAAGACCATATCCAGCA
>CAZBSX010000194.1:0-3660 GCA_964494305.1 uncultured Legionella sp.
GAGCGCCGCCGCAATCACACCCACGGAGCCCAACATATCACTCCAGACCTCAAGATAAGCGCTTTTTAGATTGATGTTGTGGTCTTTCTCGGTAGCTAATAAGCGCATTGCGATCACATTAACCACTAATCCGATCATTGCAATGCTAATCATGCCGATAGAATGGATTTCCGCAGGGTGATTGAAGCGTTCATACGCTTCATAGACAATATAGAATGCAACTAGAAATAACAGAATGGTATTAAATACGGCAGCTAAAATTTCAAAGCGGTAATACCCGAAGGTTCGGTTGTAATCAGCAGTTCGTTGCCCAATTTTAATGGCAACCAGAGCAATGGCGAGTGCAGTCACATCCGTAAACATATGGGCCGCATCTGAGATTAACGCAAGACTTTCGGTGAGGATACCTCCGACGAGTTCAGCGATAAAGAATACTGAGGTTAGGATCAATGCCAATAGCAGCGGGCGCTCTTGTGTGAGTTTGGATTGTGGATGAGAATGCTCCGTGCTCATGGTGGATGCTCCGTATGCTACATAACTGTCACATTAGAATATAGCCGATTTAAGCCTAGGATTCAGCTGAAATTTTTTGTTGGTTTGCAACCAAGCCATATCCATGCATAATGAGCTGGACAAGATCCTGTGAGAAGATTGTACTATGTTATCGACTTATGCCTATACCATACTATTACTGATTTGCTCTAATACCTTTATGACCTTTGCTTGGTATGCACATTTAAAAAACCTCAATCATAAAGCCTTATGGATTGCGATCTTAGTCAGTTGGGGTATTGCGTTTTTTGAATATGTTTTTCAGGTTCCGGCGAATCGTTTAGGGTTTAGTGGCGGTCAGATGAGTTTAGCGCAGCTGAAAATTCTGCAGGAAGTCATCACGCTTTCAGTATTTGTGCCTTTTGCTGTGTTATATATGCACCAAAATATGTCATGGAATTTTTTATGGGCCGGCTTGTGTATGGTTGGTGCGGTGTATTTTATCTTTCGGTAGGGATGGGCGATGCATATGAGAAATCATAATTCTATTCTTCAAGAGTCCTATAGTTTAATTTCTGAGCTTAGCAAGCTTAAGCTGGTGTTTAGAAATACGGTGACGCATTCAGAGCGGCAAGAAAGTACGGCCGAGCATTCTTGGTCAGCCAGCATGATCGTCATGATCTTAATGGCGCAATTGAAAGAAGAATTTGCTGCGATTGATGAATTAAGAGCGATCAAACTTGCGTTGATTCACGATATTGTAGAAATTTATGCTGGAGATGTGTTTGCGTTTGATGTGGACGCTCGGAAAAACAAAGAACAAGTTGAAATAGATGCATTGCATGACATTATTGGGTTGTGTCCGACCTTTGGCGAACAATTGAAGCACTTATGGTATGAGTTTGAGCATCGAGAAACCTTAGAAGCACAAATAGCGAAAGCTGCCGATGCGATGTGCCCCATTTTTCAACGTTTGCATGCCAAGCAATCGTATATTCCTTTTCACATTACGCTTGTGAATCTTGAACAAACCAAATATCCTTATTTTAAGTTTAGTCGGGTATTTTCTGCACTGTATACTCAGTTGAAGCGTGATTTACTCGATGAAGGACTCATTCGCGAGTCTTGAGGATCATCAGATTGCGGATTATTGCCCCATATGCGCCATATGGGGCAATTTATTCAGACATTAAGACGATGAGCGGCGCAGAGTTCGGACGTCCTCTAGGGCATCTTCTAATTGAGTCCGATGAATTTCTCTATACAATTGCGCATATTTTAACTCTGAAGAAAAGTCTGTATCAAACCAAGGGGTTATTTTGTCGTTGTGTATGTCGCTTGTAGCTTTATGGGCATGATGATGGACAAATGCATGGGTAAACAAAGATAAGGTGCGCTGATTATATAACTTAAGAATCGTTAAAATACGGATAGTTTGTGGGCCATAGGTAGCCAGTTTTGGATTCACATCACGGATGTATGCATCAATTTTGTTGATTGTTTCAGGAGAGAGTTGATTTCTATCCACAGCCATAAGCACCGAGGTCACCGTGTTTAAGCGATTCGGATTCGCCGCGTCCCAAGCTATTTCTTTCATGTTCGGATCAATATAGCGTTGAAACGCATTGACTGAAGTGGCATTGCTTACTTCATGATTGGTGCGTAGCTGCAAACGAGCGAAAATAGAGCCATCAGGGTTAAATTCAAATCGCATCGGAACAAATGAGGGTTCGTTGGTTTGCAAATATTCTTCGCTTCTTGTCGTAACGAGCTCCAAATGCTGGCCTTTGTTGAGGGTAGTATCAAAAAACTTCTTATACCCATTGACATGTCGGTAGGGTGTACCACCAAATAAACTACAGTGAAACGTAGAGTTTCTTTGTAATGCGACTTCTGGATGTTGCGCTTGGATAATAGCGTAGATATCGTTACTTACTGTTTCAAAAAAATCGTGTAATTCAAGCGATAAATTTTTTACATACACGCCACCCCAATAGCCATATGTGGGATAAATTCGACTTTGAACAACGTCATTTGTGTCTTGATTATTCACGGATAAGAGTCGTTGTTCTTCTAGCGATAACTCACCGATCTCCTGAGGATTGTCGATAGTGTCTAGATCATGAATTAATTGATGAATATCTGAGATTCTTGTGTGTTGAGTCGTGCTGTGAGCAGAAGCTGTGGTTTGACGGGTATGGTTAATCCGGTTGATTGTCTCATGAATAGGATTTATTTTGCTCAGTTCTGTACGCTCTTCTTCTCTGTGTGCGATCATTTTGTGTTCAAAAAGGTCTATCATATTATCCATGTTATTTCCAATTGGGTGATAAATGTTCAGCATCATATCAAAATATCTAGATTATGTGCAACATGCGAATACGCGCGTAATGATCGCGGCTCATAAAAATTGACAGATGTTGCAAAATTTTCTATCATTGCCAGCTGACAAAAAGCTTATGAGTGGTTTTTATTATGAAACGTACCTTTCAACCCAGTAATTTAAAGCGTAAACGTGACCATGGTTTTCGTGCGCGAATGGCGACTCGTAGTGGCCGTTTGGTGATTAAACGTCGTAGAGCTAAGGGTCGCAAGCGATTAGCCGCCTAATCAATGAAGCATGATTTACGTAATACCTTGAAGTCAAGGCACAATTTTTTAAGGAACGTCCTGAGTATCGTGACGAACCTCTGGCCATTAGTAAAGTTCGCCTTCCAGGGAAGACTTTCGGTATGCTAATGTCATTAAAAATCAGTGATGACTTTGAGTCTTTACGAAAATCCTGTGATTTTTCTAAATCACGGAGAATGCTCAATAAAATTGATTATGACGAAGTGTTTCGGGATGCTAAAAAAATAGCTAGCCCACACTTTATATTTTTATACCGCAATAATACGCTAGGGCACGCACGACTCGGTCTGGCATTATCGAAGAAAAACATTGCCAAAGCCGAAGTTGATGCTTGGATTAATGATTTTGGACGCTATCAATTTGGTGGTGTCGAGAGCTGCCAAGATGTGTTGACGCGCGTGATTGCTGTTTATCAAGATAGTGTGCGATTGTCTCGATTGCATCATGCCGATGTCGTTTGGATCACCCATGCAGGCGTGATTCGTGCACTTCAATACCATCTACATCAGGGACGCGTCACGATAGAAAGTGCCGATC
>CAZBSX010000195.1:0-3660 GCA_964494305.1 uncultured Legionella sp.
ATGCCACTAAGATTTCCTACAGGGGTTTTTTCAGAGATAAGTAATTTCTGTGCGTTTAGATGAATTCCCGCAATAACTTCTTTCGATGTTGTTTCCTCAATCATGATTTCTTCAATAAAATCTGGAAGGGCCTCTACTTGCGCACGTTTTGTATTGAAACCTAAAATGATTCGTTTTAATTGTGTATTTCTTGTGTGTAGTGCATGGATTGCTGGCATTGGCGTGAACCAATTAATCTCTATCAGTCTGGTTTCGGATATTGCGTCTACTTGTTCGGCAGTTGTATTTTCACCCAAAGAAATGACTTGGTGTGGAGGTAATGCACGAATGGCGTCAATGGGAGTAGTCTCATTAATAATTACCTTCTCCACTCTATCAGGTATAGCGTGCACTTGTATAGCAGTAACATCGTGCGCCAAAATAACGCCAATGTTGTTAGGTAGTGCTAAAATGGTTTCGTGCGGAGTGTTCTTATTAATAATTACCTTAGCTCTTTTGGGAAGTGCGGCGATCTGTTGCTTTGTGATGTTCTTATCTAAAAGACAGGTAATTTCTGGACGCAATGCCGCAATGACTTCAACTGGTGTAAAGTTTTGAATCCTGATAATCATGTCGTGATTTATGATTTTTGCCTGTCTCGAGGTGCTGTCTTTTAACAAAACTATATGGCTTTTTTTAGGTAATGATATAATGACTTCACTCTTAGTATCAGCAGAAATTACTATTAGAACTCCAAGAGGTATAGCGGCAACCTGAGCAATAGTGGTACTAGCACGCAAATAAGCTATTGCACCTCGAGGAAGATTTTTAATTGCTTCTATTTGGGTAGAAACTATAACCTCTATTGTAACTCTCTGTTGTTCGATTGTTTTATTATTCACTACATAGCCTCTTGTCTTAAAGTGTCAGTATTATATACAAAAAGCAGTTTTTTTGAAACATTGACTTGCTTCCATCTATTTTGAATTGATTGAATCTGGCGCTGGATAGCAGAATCTTTTGAGAAAAATAGTCATGAATACGAACCCTTGCTACCTAAAAGCGCATAATTATTTTATGATTGGCTTTTTGCTTTGACTGAAACAATATGTTCGACAAATTACAACAACAAATTGGCTATAGCTTCAATGATATCCATTTACTTGAACAGGCTCTGGATAGACGCTCTTATACTAGCTCCAGTGGCGAGATTGGTATTGATAGATTGCAGCTTGCCTTAGACACCATAGATTCTTTGGATATAAGTGTTCAAGGTTTCTTGAGAAGACAATTAAGGTCGAGTGTTAATTCTCTTGCTTCCCCAACAAAAACAAAAGGAACGGTGTTCGCCGATACTGTTAGTATCGGAGACCATCAAACTCATGAGCAATCATTAGATAAACAAGCAGTATCTCTAGAAAATAACGATATCAAAGACAATGCCTATGATATTGAGGATATGGCACCTTTTTAAATGTTAATAAACACTTGGTAGATAACTCATATGAGCAAAAAACAGCGCTTGATGACGGATTTTTTTAAGCCAAAGATTCGAAACTCACAAACCTTGATTACCGATTTTTTCAAGCCACAATCATATATTGCAAAGAAAAGTCAGCACTATTCTGTAGGGCGTGATTATGCTCAATCCTATAAGTATTTCAAAAAGCATAAATCCACATCGGATGCAATTCGAACGCATCGTGGGTATTGTTATCGTGCGACAGGG
Organism: uncultured Legionella sp.; assembly: GCA_964494305.1. Classification (GTDB taxonomy): domain Bacteria; phylum Pseudomonadota; class Gammaproteobacteria; order Legionellales; family Legionellaceae. The sequence goes on from CAZBSX010000195.1 coordinate 1,709, forward strand.
GATTTTAACGAGTACAATGTTTACACAACGTTTGATAAGTTTGTGATATACCAGGGCAAGAAAATTTTTATTCCAGTAGGGACCTCTATTGCAACAGCATCCATTGATTCTGATAGTGCGCTAACTCATATCAGTGTAGATTCGTTATTCCGTAAGCAGGGTATCGGTACACAATTGATTCGTTTCATTAATACGCATGCACCCCAATTTCATGTATATGCTGGAATTGAGCATAATTCACGCTATCGTTTGACGCAAGAAGGCGCGGTACTCATTCAATCTTGTCAAAGAAAAGGTATTCTGGATGATGAACAAGTTATCTTACATATGGTGCCAACAAGTCCAACTTCTTCTATGTACTGATTTTTAATACCCGTCGTAGAAGCTCAGCTATCAATAAACTCTATATGTGATGATACGACCTTATCAAAAATAAAAAATCACTCTGTTGGTAGCAAGAATAAGGTATTAGGAAGTGAATCGAATGCTATCACTAGGGTATACCCTAGTGATACTATAAAAATTTTTGGCTCGAATTTCATTTACTTTGTATCCATGATCCCGGTAAGAGCTGGCATTTTCCCTTTGTCGCTTAAATCGATCATCAAACCAAGGGGTCTACTAAAAATCGAAAACGAATTAGTAGATATTAATTCCACTTGAAACTTGAGGTCACAAATTGTGACATCAAGAATTAGATTTTTGCATCAGGGCGCAAGTTCCGGAGCGCTAGGCCGAAACACAGAGTTCGAGCAACAGCTCGTTTAAAAATAAATTCAAACAGTGACAGAGTCTTATACGGTATTGGGACAAATCTTAACTTTTTAAAAATGAAGAGATTGCTCAGTCCTCAGTCTGATTACGTCAAATCGATCGGATCAACATCGATATTCCAGCGCAATCCACTCGTTAAAGCGCTCGATTGAATCCAAGATCTTAATCCAGTCAAATAGTTTTGTAATAGGGGTCGGGATGCTGATTTAAATAACAATTGCATACGGTGTTGATCTGCTTTTTTCGCTAAAGGCGCTGGCGCTGGCCCTAAAACACTGACATCCGGAGCAATATTATGTTGTTTGACAGCGTGTAACCATTGCAAGACTTTCTCCGGATGTTTGCCTTGGACACGTAAAAGCGCCATAAATGCATACGGAGGTAAGTGTGTTTCTTGACGCGCTTGCAACAGCGTTTGCGCAAACGCGTCATAGCCTGATTGCACCAAAGTATTCAATAAAGGATGGTCAGGAAGATGCGTTTGAATCACGACCTCTCCTGGGATATCGGCTCGACCAGCCCGACCAGATACCTGCGTAATCAATTGCCCCAGGCGCTCTAAGGCGCGAAAATCAGGATCATAAAAGCCATAATCCGCATCTAAAATCACCACCAAACTTAGCCGAGAAAAATGATGGCCTTTCGCGAGCATTTGAGTACCCACAATCAATTGCGCTTGACCCGTTTCAATCTGATCTAAGTGCTGCTCCAACGCCTGCTTATGACGCACAGCATCTCGATCAATCCGTAAAATTGACGTTTTTGGAAATACCGTAGCCAATCCTTCTTCAATGCGTTGCGTACCAGTTCCCATAAAAATTAATTCGCGTCCCTGACAGGAGGGGCAGATCACCATTCGTACTTGATGATATCCGCAATGATGACACTGCAATTGATTGGCCGCACGGTGCACCGTCAAACATGCATCACAATGAGGGCAATTTGCTTTCCAACCACACAGATGACAGAGCAACACGGGAGAAAATCCGCGACGATTAATAAAAACCAAGACCTGATTACCCAAGGTCAAATGGCGTTCAATCGCCAAATAAGAGGGCGTGGCCAATCCGTGCAATAAAGTTTGGCTGCGCAAATCAACCAAGTGGTAATGCAATGGGAACGTGTTTAATGCCTGTTGGGTCAAAGCACTTCGAGTATATTTTCCTTTGACAGCATTC
>CAZBSX010000196.1:0-3648 GCA_964494305.1 uncultured Legionella sp.
CGACGCTCTTGCATGTGAAATATGCCCATTGCAATCGTTAATAACTCATCTTCAGATGCTTGGATTAAATCATCTCGTGGCAGAGTTTCTAGAATATTCAATAATATTCGTCCCGCATGCGAGCGTGGATTCAGTCGTGAATTATGTAAAATTGAAGTCACTTTATGACGCAAAAATGGAATGTGCATCGGATTCGAATTATACGCAACTGATGTATACAACCCTAAAATACGTCGCTCTCCAATGATTTTTCCATGCTTATCAAAACGTTTCACACCAATGTAATCCATATAAGTATCTCGATGGATATTAGACAGTGTATCAGTTTTCGACATGATCAAAATTTGAGCGGACATCATTAATTCTTGCGCTTGCGGTGTAATCGACGCCGAACTCCAAATATTGGTTTTTTTAAATTCGTCGCGCAAAATACCATAACCGGTTTTGGGAATAGGTTTGAGTACAGTCTCTTTTTTTTCCTTCACCCATTCATAATCTTCCATGCCGATGAAGGTAAAATGATGGTTTTCTAGCCAATTTAGAAAAGCGTGCGTTTCTTCGATTTCTTCACGATTTACCGCGGATGGCGCATATTGTAATTCATCTGCGATCGCACATATCCGTTCACGCATGGGCATCCAATCGTCGATCACGGCACGGTTTTCACTTAAGATTTTCGAGAATTGATTTTTCAATTGAGTGATGATTTTGGTATCGCTTTGCCGATCGATTTTCATCACAATGGGGGCTTCAATCAACCCGCCTGCGTCTTGTTCTCCTTCACGCGGCAAAATACTCGTCACATGATGCTGCGCATCTCGTGTCAGTCGGACACCGCCCATATGAATCGTTACATACAATCCAATCCCCATACGCTTCAGAACAATTCGTAAGGAATCCACCAAAAATGACATATCCGCACAAATTAATTCAACAACCGTATGTGTATTCTTTTGACCATGTGATTCCAAATCCGGGTTGTAAATTTGGATTTTGATTTCATTCGGCTTTCGTGTTTCAATTAAAGGCCAAAAATTAAGCGCAAGTCCCGATAAATCATCAATACCAAATTCATGCAGATCATCTAATGACATGGTCATATAAAATTGACGCACAAATTCGGAACATAACGCGGCTTGCTTTTTTGGTAATTTCTTCGCAATCTGCGTCACAACTGCATCAATAATTAAAGTTTTTTCTTCTTCAAACAGATGAGACATGCATTACTCCGACTAAGCGCAAAGATTAGGGTCTGTTGACAATTCAATTTTTACAGCCTCACGTCCACAACGTGTACGCAGAACGTAGGGAATCAAATGGTCAACGGACTCTATTAGAATTATTTTTTTATTGTACACAAACTCGAGTTCCGATGCTAACCCATTCCGCGAGTGCCTGGATATCAGTATTGGCCATTCGAATGCACCCCTTGGAGCCTGGTATACCCAAAGGCGTAGTATCTGGCGTACCATGGATGTATATATAGCGTTGTAATGTATCCACAGCCCCACCTCGATTGCGCCCGAACTCTAACCCATCCAATTGAATAATGCGGCTTAAAATCCAATCTCGATCAGGGTAACGCGCAGCGAGATCTGAACTATAATATTCGCCCGTCCACTGTCGAGAGACGAATACACTATTAAGAGGATATTCACGTCCCAAAATCGCATACACCGCATGCCAACCTCTCGGAGTACATTCACTGCCTTGTTGCTCTCCCAGACCATTTTTTCCAGTCGCAATTTGATACGTTTGGTAGAGCGCTCCCGCTTGATAACACTGCATCGTTTGCGTAGCCGCATCAATCAAAATATAGGAATCAATATCAGGGTCAACAAATTTCTGTCGATCGTTTGGCATCATCTCATTCTCTTGTTTAAGCAGTTAAGGATTCACAATGACCGTTTTAATATTCATGAACTCACGTATCCCTTCTTGTGCTAATTCTCGGCCAAATCCGGAATGTTTTGTTCCTCCAAAAGGCAAACGCGGATCTGACGCTACAGCACCATTCACACAAGCTTGGCCTGAGTGAAGATCGACACTTGCAATTCGCTCTCCTCGCTCTAAGTCTTTGGTAAACACGGCTGAACCCAAACCAAAGCGAGTTTGATTGGCCAAATCAATTGCGTCTGCTTCGTCTGCTGCAATCGTAATTGCAAACACTGGACCAAAAACCTCGTCATCGAATGCAGGCATACCAGGCCGAACATGGGTTAAAATCGTAGGTGGGTAATAAAATCCACGATCTTGAGGCAATCCACCTCCCAGCCTTAGTATTGCGCCCTTGGCAATACTCTCGAGCACTTGTTGGTGAACATGCGCGCGTAAATCTTCGCGTGCCATTGGACCCAATTTCGTATTGGGGTCCAGAGGATCGCCATAATGATAGGTCTTAGTCAAACTCAGTATTTTTTCAATTAACGTGTCAGCTACTTCGGACACGACGATCGTTCTTTTGGCAGCAATGCAAGTTTGCCCATTGTTATTCAAGCGAGACGTAACAATCACGTTCGCGGCCAAATCCAAATCAGCGTCATGCAACACCACATAAGGATCGCTCCCACCTAATTCCATCACAACTTTTTTGAGGTTAGCGCCCGCACATGCGGCTAAAATCATACCGGTTTGCTCACTCCCAGTAAATGTAACGCCTGCAATATACGGATGCGCAATAACTGTCGCTGTTTGCTCATTCGTCAGTACCATTGTGGAAAACACATGCTCTGGAAATCCTGCGGCGTTAAATGCGCGTGCGATCGCAAGCCCAGAACCAGTAGAAATAGGCGCATGCTTTAATACACCCACATTCCCAGCCATGATATTTGGTATTGCAAAACGAAAGACCTGCCAAAACGGAAAATTCCAGGGCATGACCGCAAATACAATGCCTTGTGGTTGATAACATACTTTCGCGCGGTGATGCTCAGTAGCAATATATTGCGGCATTAAATAAGATTCGGTATGTTGTGCATAGTGTTCGCAAACCAACGCGCATTTTTCGATTTCAGCCTTGCCCGCGGTCACCGGTTTTCCCATTTCTTGCGCCATCAATATCGCAAATTCATTGCTCTTGATCCGCAAGAACCCGGCCAAATGTAACATTAATTGGGCTCGTTCTTTGATATCCACGTGCTTCCAAAGCTGAAATTGTGCGTGTACCGCTTCAATGTGTTGGCTAATCGCGGATTGTGTCATCACCGGATACGTTTCTAAAATTGATTCTGTTGTAGGATTAATGGTTTGAATGCTCATTAAAAACTCCTTAAAATCTAGTCACTTCAAGGCTCAGAGCAACAGCCCATCCTTTAAATGAGTGGATTTATTATAAAATCTTGGACTTTGTCGTGAAATCTACTAAAATGAACCTTACAGCGTATGATCAGGTTCGAATTAATTCAAATAATTCTGTAACGCAAAGCGCTCTATCGATTCGATGATTCAATCAGTTTTTGGTTCACTATTCTAAAAGGTATGAGATACAAATTATGGCATTTTATAAAAAATTAGCTACTATTTTTATAGTCAGTTTAGCAAATTTCAGTATGGCCGGGCCACAAGCTTCTACCCTGTTTCCCAAAGGTTGCGAAAGTTCTGGCTTCGTTTTCTATAAAAACTTCTTAGTGTTGAATGAACATGGCAATC
>CAZBSX010000197.1:0-3635 GCA_964494305.1 uncultured Legionella sp.
CGAACCGTAATCAATCAGACTTTAGCCTATTTACACCAAGCCCCAGCACTAACAATGCTCAGTTTAACGCTAACGAACCCAACAGTTTACCGCGAGCAAATGTATTACCTGCGTCTACACCACCTACTCCTATTCAAAAAACAGTATCACCTCCCCCAGTTCCCGCTAAGCCGTTATGGACTGGGCCTAGAAAACCTTCTGCAAAAGAACAGCAACTTGAACGGGAATGGGGGCAAGCAGCATATGACGTATTCCCTGCTAATCGGGGCGTACGTGATGTACGAAAGATCCAAGCACGGCACTATGCGCAGCAGCAGTACGCCTATGAAGCTGATCCCCAAAACATGCCAAGACCATGGCCTGCTCGTGGTCTTACCCAGGGAGAAATTGACCTGGAGGTACGATTCGTTAAAGCCCAAGCTCGCACACGAGAATTGTATGATTACCAAGTACAAATGTTCAAACATGAAACGGATCCTACAAAATACTCACCACCTGATGAAATAAAAATAAAATTGACCACTGCAGAAAAGACTCGTCTTACTCAAGAAAGAACTCGATATCGAGACAATGTAAAGACGAATGCCATGCTTGATAATATCGCATTAAAAAATGGTAACGGCGCATATGTGGAATTGAAAAACCTAGTCAAACCCCAAGATTTTAGCCAACATTTGAGTCAACAATTCAAATATCAACACTATGATGAAAATTTATATCGCCGTGATCCAGCAATAAGATCTCTTTTAAAACAAAGAAAAGCAGATAAAAATCAAAAGATTGCAAATGAAAAAAGACAGCAGCGCTCCGAACAAAGAAAAGCTCTCGCTACCCAAATGACCCCAGAAGATAAAACCAAAGCAAGGCTGGATCGTGCTGACCGAAAAACTAAATTAAAAGAAGATAAAGCTGCTAAAAAAACTAAGGCTATTGCAAAACAAGCCGAAGCAAAAAAACCTAAGGATACGAATGCCATTCAAATGGCAAAAGAAAAAAAACAAGCTCAGAAGAAAATAAAAAGGCAGCAAGCTATGGAAAAAAAATTAATGGCAAAACTAAAAACAGCGGAAGCAAAGGAAAATGAAGCTATAAACAAAAGCCAAAAAGCGCATCAAAAATATTCGAACGCTAAAAAAGCAGCAGATGCGGGCAAAAAAACCAAAGCTGATCATAAAGAAGAGAAAAAACAACGACAAGCCAAGGCGAAAGCCAAGAAAGAACAAGCCGCTTTAAAAAGCCCTGCACCGACTAGAAAAGAAAAGCTGGCTCAAAAAAAGGCACAAGCCGAACAGCAAGCAAAAGCTAAGCAAGCCAAAGCAGCTACACGTGCTCAAAAACAAGCAGACGCCAAAGCAAAAAACTCAAAGCATCAAACCAAAGCCGATCGCAGAACGGCAAAACAGGGTAGAAAAGAAAAAGCTGTACAAAAAAAACAGGCTAAGGCGGCTGCAGTCAAGACGGAATCGAGATGGAGTAAATTCTTTTCTGGAAAACCCAATACAAAAACTACGTCCCCCAAGGGCAAAAAAACAGCAAGAAAAGGATTTTTTAATAGTTTGTTTGGAAAAAAGGGAAATAATGCTTCAGCGGTTACTCAAAACAAGATAAAAACCTCATGGTTTCGTAGTGCTCTGGCTAAGATAAAAAGCTCGAATACGCCAAAACAAGAACCCAAAAAATCAATTTTTTCAGCCACTGCGACCTCATTCAAAAAGAAGATTGGCTCTGGGATAAAAGCTGTATCTAAAAAAGTCACAAAAGTTGTATCAAGTGCCACCAATACACTAAAGCTAAAATGATACATCCAAATTAAATCCCCTCAAACAATAAGACCTCGCTCGATTCTAAACATTGAAGGATCAATGCTTGTTCTCCTTCAATAGCAAGGCCATCACCTGCTTGTAACAAGTGGTCATTGGCTCTCATCTGGCCTTTGATAATTTGTAGCCAACAACGTTGCTGCTGCAATGGATGTGATAGTAGCGAGTCAGCTGTAAAACAACCAACCGATACCTGGACTGTCTGATGAATCGTAATGCCTTCCGAGATATTCTGTGGCGATCCAATTACAGTCAATTGATTGATGACTTTCGTTATTTGTTTTTGTTCATAGCCCGGCTGAATCCCCAAGGTTTGTGGTGTAATCCAAATTTGCAACAAATGGAGCGGCTCGGTCTGTGACGCATTAAACTCGCTGTGTTTTATGCCCGTACCCGCCGACATCCGCTGGATGTCTCCAGGCCGAATGATCGAACCATTTCCCATATTGTCTTTATGCGCTAACGCACCGTTGACAACATAGGTAATGATTTCCATGTCACGATGTGCATGCATCGCAAAGCCCTTGCCAGGTTGAATGACATCTTCATTAATCACTCGTAAATTGCCAAATCCCATCCATCGGGGATCCTCATAATCTGCAAATGAAAAACTATGATAGCTGTCCAACCAATCTAAGTTACTTCTGCCTCTCTCGGCAGATCTGCGTAACGTAAACATGAGGATTTCCTTACTGTAATACAACCTATCTGTGGAGAACTGAGGTGAACGCAATCGAAAACGGTAAGAGTGCCTCTATTCGAACAGAGGTATTTGTTAGGGTATTCAAGGAACCATGGCATTCCTGTGTAATCCGGAATAACATCGTTTGCTGAACACCCTCACATGAATTGGGTCTACTCGAAAAACAAGCGTTTATTCGTTGATAGTTTCTTTTAATTTAGAACTCACTTTGAATCCTACTGTCTTACTGGCTGGAATATTCAAGGGCTTGCCAGTTGCAGGATTACGACCCGTACGTGCAGCTCGACTTTTTACCGAAATGCTGGCAAAACCAGGTAGTACAATAGAATCACCTTGTGCAAGTAAATCAGTCAGACAAGTAATAACCGCGTTTAATGCAATTTCAGAGTCATTTTTAGTCAGCTTTGATATTTTGCTGATGGCAGCAATAAAATCCTTTTTCTTCATGATCTATCCTTGATAGTTATTTTGAGGCGTACAAAATACAATCTAAATTGTTTCATAAGTGCCTGTCAATATGTTTCTATCATTTCACACGAACAATGCATTAACACTGTGGCCTGCGTGGCCAGTACCTTGTACAATTTGTAACGGGATCAATAATAAAATAAACTTAATCAGTCGTCTTGATGCCCATTATCTTTAGAACAAAATGATTCATACTTTCTGCAAACTCTGCAGTTGATGAAATTTGTTCTAAAGATAAATCCAAACTATGTTGGAGTGTTTCCGTGTATTGATTCGCCATCGCAGTAAGAAATTCTCTCTGAGTATCTACTTGTTGTGGTATTTCAAAATGAGATGCTTTCATCCATAACTGCCACATAGCCTGATAGTATGTCCACCATAGATTCGTCTCTAACATAATCAGCTGCTCTCCTAGTCCATGCCCCAGCCATGACTCACCAATAAGGATTGACCAGTGAGCGCATTAGAATGAAATCCACCTAAAAATACAGCGACGTCAGCCACATCGTCTAATGTCGTAAACTCACCATCGGCAGTTTGTGCTAAAAATACATTTTTGATCACTTGCTCTTCCGTAATGCCCAATTTTTTAGCCTGTTCAGGAATTTGTTTTTCCACTAAAGGCGTACGCACATACCCTGGAC
>CAZBSX010000198.1:0-3595 GCA_964494305.1 uncultured Legionella sp.
CTTGCCTTGGCAGCGTACCAAAAAGCCACTTTGAAAGGCATGGCTAAAAAACCGGTCCTGGCTGTGATTGATTATTCATTGCCCTCCTCCAAACAACGTCTGTGGATTTTTGATCTTCACCGCAATCGGTTGTTGTATAACACCTATGTCGCTCACGGCGTCAATTCGGGACAAGTCACACCCAATCATTTTTCCAATCAAAACTCAAGTCGAGCCAGTAGTATCGGGACATATGTGACTCAAGATACGTATATGGGATCAAAAGGCTTATCGTTAAATTTAAAGGGCCTTGAAAAAGGATTTAATGACCATGCGTATCAGCGTCGCGTCGTTATGCACGGTGCCTGGTATATGAATCCAAGTTTTATTCACAAATCGGGTCGCGCTGGCCGAAGCTGGGGCTGTCCGTCCATCAGCCAAAAATTAGCGAAACCCGTGATCAACCTTTTAAAAGGCGGATCAGTGTTGTTTGCGTATTACCCTGATAGGAATTATCTAAAGCATTCTAGGTACGCGCACGCTTAATTGTAGGTTGGGCCTTGGCCCAACCACCGTGTTTTTCTGCACCAAGGCCCAACCTACTTTACTCGCAATTTCCCAGTACCACACAATCATGTAAAGATTTCGCGAAATTATAGTTATTGGCTTGATCAAAAGAAACTTCCCAGTTAAACACGCCCCCAATATCAGGATAAGCTTTGGGAGGAATATACTGACTACAACTGCTACTGCCCGCAGTCCCAGAACGTAAACACTGAACAGCTGCTTTCACTGTTGCAATCACCGCAGCAGGATCCCCATCACTGACGCCACTGCTGTTCGGAGCAGGGAATCCCAAGACCACTTGAGATGGCGTCAAATAAGATATATAAGGCTGATACCCAGTGGCACGCCCAGAACTGTCCGTGCTTGGCCAATTTTCTAGTAAATCTGCTGCCATGGCCACGTATGTGTCGGGATCATTTGCATCTACCGCGTAACAGACACCATTCAACCCATAGCAACATCCTGAGTTGTACAATTGAATCCCCACCCAGGTCAAATCAGGTGCGGTTTGCATGATCAAAGATGCATAATTTCCCCAAGTATTATCAAACCCTTGCGTAACCGAAATATTAGCCATTTGCGGAGCTAAAGTCAGTAATGCATCAGGATGATTGCTATGCATTTGCTTGATGATACTGGCCAAAGCACCTACATCGCCCGTAGGACTCGAAAACGTTCCAGATACACCTAATCCTTGTTCAATGTCAAAATCAAAACCATCAAACCCATATTGAGTCATCATATCTTCCATAGAGCTCACAAAAGCATCAACAAAAGATTGTGTATCAGAAACTTGTGAGAGCACCTCATGAAAATTGGTCGTTGTATTCTCAATACTTGAGGACGCTCCCCCTAGTGACAACAATACTTTGATCCCAGATGATTTTAGAGATTGGATATAAGTTGCCGATACAGTATCAAACGCTGATACAATTTCTCCGGGTTTTATCGTGCTAAACACGCCGAAAGCAACAACGATATGCGTGTATCCTGCACTCGCCAAATCCTCGGCTGCAGGCGGTGTTTTCCAACCCGTTACATAACCAACGAGTCTACCTCCTGTTGTAGTCGTTGATGTCGCACTGACTTGTTCCGAAGTATTGGTCACCGTAGTAGCAGCTTGCGCCAAATGGCTCACCCCCATGATTAACCCAACCATTACCGCTAATTTTTTCATGATATCCTCGTGATATTATCGCGCTTCGCTTCCATTAAATTTAGGAGATAAGCACAAATTATGCAAATTTAGCTCCACAACGCGCAAATTGACGAAGAGAGGGGGAATTGTGCGTCAGTCCTGATCCTGATAATTTTGCCTAAGATAGTGGAAACACCTGCCACCTTATGTTAAGTTGGTCTCATATCCTTCTCTGTTTTTTATGCGATGACCACAAAAATTGAAAAACAAATTGCTATTGATTGGTTGATTGATCAGTTTCCAAATGCCTTTTTTCAAAAAGCGCACGCGGTTAAACCACTCAAATTAGGGATTTTTGAAGATATCATTGATGTTTATGAACGTTTAGAGTCCCCACCATTCAGCAAGAAGATTTTACGTGAGGCATTAAATTATTATACAGCATCAAAAGCGTATCTTTTATCGCAAAAACCGAACACACCTCGCATCGATTTGTTTGGGCAACCTAATGGCATCGTCGAGCCAGAACAAGCGATATACGCACAACAACGTTACCAAGAGCGTTACGCAACAGAACGACAAACCAGTAAATAATTCTCTGCCACAGACGAGACCAGCGAAGCAGTACGTGTCAACGGATGATAGGCCAAACCGCTCAGATCAATCACGTCTAAATCCACAGATCGCACCATAGCCGCCAACTCACTCGGTTTCAAAAATCGTTGATAATCATGGGTTTGGCGGGGTAAAAGTCCTAATATATATTCTGCAGCTAAAACCACTTTTGCATACGCTGTCACACTGCGATTAATCGTCGATAAAAACAAATACCCACCAGGTGCAAGCAATCGTGCAGCATGGGTGATGATCAATCGAGGATCCGGCACATGTTCTAGCATTTCTAAACAGGTTATGATTGGAAACGGCTCGGTCTCAAGCGTTTCTATGGGTTGACAGACATAGTCAATCGTCAGATGTCCTTGCTCAGCATGGGCTTTGGCGGCAGCAAGTGCGTCTGGTTCCATATCTAATCCTGTCACTATCGCGCCGCGTTTTGCCAAGCCTTCACTCAAAATACCACCCCCGCAACCAATGTCCAAACTACGTTGGCCGTTCAGAGTCACAAAGCGCTCAATATAGGCCAAACGAGCAGGATTAATGTCATGTAGGGTACGCAATACGCCATCCTCCGCCCACCACTCTGCCGCGTGTTGAGCAAACTTAGCGATTTCTTCTGAATCAACACTGGTTTGCATGATGCTCTAAATCCAATAGGTTAAAGGGCTGGAAAAAAGCCAGCACATCGGGGTTACGAATAAAACTAATTTGATAGGGGTGTTCTGCGGTAAAACAAGTAAACAAATCTCGTTGCGCAATTTGTTGTGCAATATTACCCAATAAAATGAGCTTGAGGCTCGGCTGAGTCTGCTGTAAATACTCTAATAAACTCGCCATAAATACGCGCCAATGCTTGGCATGATAAGGTACGCGCTTGGGTTCGTAAACCAAAGACGCATTTAATAATAAGAATCCATGACTCAGCAGTTTTTGAAAAAGTTCAGCCAAAGTCTGAATGTAGCGTGTCTTATCCAAACGAGCAATTGCGGGCTGAGAAAAATCGTCTTGGAGATCCCCACGCGCGTGCAGCATCATTTTAACCAAATGACGTAACGAGGTTGCTCGATTCACGGCTTTACTCAATCCAGTCTCTGACCACAAACTCCCAACCGCTGCATCCCAAAATGCATAGCCATTGGCAGATTCTTTTCTAGGATAAGGCGATTCTCCCAATAGTACATAACGCGTTGCACTTAATGGCTGAGTAAATGCCGAAAAAATGCTTTGCCAACCCGGCAACCAAAGATCAGATTGCGTTAAATCATGCAAATACCCAACATCCATAACGGATAA
>CAZBSX010000199.1:0-3568 GCA_964494305.1 uncultured Legionella sp.
ATTCAGGGGACGCATACTCTTGCTGCAGTTGGCTAATTTTTTGTTCGAGCGCTTCAATTTGCTGCGGTAATCTGGTTAACTCTCGCTGTTCTTGATACGTCAATGTCACTTTCGTTGCACGTTTGGGTACAGACGAGGTTTTTTGCACGACTATCGGAGCAGCCACTGTTTGTACCTGCTGCAACTGATACTGTTGATACATATCATAGCCACCCGGATATTCATGAAAGCGTTGATCCGCTTCATACACTAGAATGCTCGTCACAACTTGGTTGATAAAAGCCCGATCGTGACTAATCAGAATCACGGTTCCTGGAAAATCAACCAACAGTGTTTCTAACAATTCAAGGGTTTCAATATCCAAATCATTCGTTGGTTCATCCAAAACCAAAACATTTGCCGGCCGCGCAAAGAGTTTGGCCAATAATAAACGGTTGCACTCTCCCCCAGACAAAGCCGATACCGGTTGATTAAAACACTCCGGAGAAAATAAAAAATCCTGTAAGTAGGATGCAACATGTTTGGTCTGTCCTTGAATCGTCACATGATCGGCCCCATCCGCCACATTCGCCATCACGGTTTGCGCTGGATTTAATTGGCGACGCAACTGGTCAAAGTAAGCAATATTCAATCCAGTACCCAAGCGAACCTGCCCTATCTCAGGAGTCAGTTCTCCTAAGAGTAGACGAACCAACGTCGTTTTTCCACAGCCATTAGGACCAATAATTCCTAGTTTTTCACCACGGTGCAATGTCAGAGAAAAATCTTGAATCAGTGGTTTTTCTGGTAGATGATACGACAGATGTTGCGCTTCGATCACCAGAGATCCCGAACGCTTCACGTCCCACTGCCAATCTTTGACGCGCCCCTGTTCTTCTCGCCGCTGCTGATAGGCTTCTCGCATCGCTTTCAGTGCTCTAACTCGCCCTTCATTCCGCGTCCTTCGAGCTTTGACACCGGTTCGAATCCAACGTTCTTCATCAGCCAAGCGCTTGTCAAACAGTGCGGATTGTTTCTGTTCGGCTGAACGCACTTCTTCACGGCGCTCTAAAAAAGTGTCATAGGAACAGTCATAAGTGCGCAACTGCCCACGATCCAGATCCATAATGCAAGTCGCAACTTTGCTTAAAAATTGACGATCATGGGTGACCAAAATTACCGCACCAGGATACGTACTCAGAAAAGTTTCTAGCCACTCAATTGCGGGTAAATCCAGATGGTTGGTGGGTTCGTCTAATAATAATAAATCGGGTTGCGCCACAATGGCAGCAGCTAATAAGACTCGGCGCTTCAAGCCTCCAGACAATGTGTGTAGGCTTGCATCCAATGGCAATGACAAATGAGATGCAATACTTTCGATACGTGGCATCCAGTCCCAAGCATGTAAATCATCAATGCGCTGATGACTCAGCGCAATCCCAGAATAGTCGTCAGTTTGCATTTGCTTGCGTAAAACGCGCAGCACATCTCCGATTGGGCCTAGCCCTTGCACCAAGAGATCAAATACATACGCTTGCTCATCATATGGCACATCTTGTGCCAAACCTGCAACGCGCAGCCCTTGTTGACGCTGGACCTCACCACTATCAGCAACGAGTAAGCCTTGCAGCAGTTTTAAGACAGTCGATTTACCAGCGCCATTACGCCCGACCAAGCCAATGCGATCTTTGGGTTGAATCTGCCAATCGATCTTATCCAAAATAACCGTATTCGCAATGGTCAAAGTAACGCGGTGACATGACAACAAGCTCATCGTAGGACCATCACCGCATCCATTTCAATTTGCGCGCCTCGAGGTAATCCTGCAACCTGAATCATGGCCCGTGCAGGATAAGGGGCAACAAAATGAACAGCCATGATTTCATTCACCAAATTACTATGGGTCAAATCCATCAAATATACAGTTAATTTGACGATTTCAGCCAAAGACCCACCGGCAGCCATACATAGCGCGTCCATATTTTTAATCACTTGTTTGATTTGAGCTGTAATGTCTTCACTACATAAGACTTGCGTTCCAGGGTCGAGTGGAATCTGACCAGAAAGATAGACTGTATCACCTACTTTAATGGCTTGACTATACGTGCCGATCACCGCTGGCGCCGTCGAGCTTGAAATTGAACGCATTATTCCCCCTGTTTTTTTCGATATAAACGCATCACTAATTTGTTCGAGCGTAGACGACGTATTACTCTCGCTAAATGCTTCCGATCTACGACACTAATGGCAAACGTCACTGCATGATGACGACCGTCTCTCGGATCAACCGTAATATTACCAATATTGGAATCAGATTCAGAAATCACCGTGGCTAATTTGGCTAAGATACCCCGTTGATTGGTTACATCCACGGTGATGTCCACCCAAAACTCACCTGTGACCTGTTCATCCCAACGCATCGACACAAATTGTTCTGGGTTACCGCGCGATTTTTTGATCACGCCACAATCACTCGCATGCACCAAAATACCGCGCCCTTGCTGAAAGCAGCCAACAATTTTATCGCCAGGAATGGGTTGACAACATTTCGCAAAACTCACCACCATCCCTTCCGTGCCCTTAATCACTAAGGGTTTTAAACCACTTTGGTCCTTCAATTCACTATGATCAAGCGCGACCACCAAACGCTTCGCAATCACCATCGGCATTTGGTTGCCCATCCCCAATGCATACAATAAATCATCGAGAGATTTATAATCCAAATCTCGCAATAAAGCTTCCAGAGTTTCAGGTGGGATTTTGTCAGATTGGCTCGCCAATTCAGCCAAGGCTTGATCCAATAAGCGCTGGCCTAATGCAATAGATTCGGTATGATGTCGCGTTTTCAAAAAATTACGAATATTAGAACGTGCTTTACTCGTCACCACGAAATTCAACCAACTTGGATTAGGATGTGCATTCGCAAGACTAATGATTTCAACCGTTTGGCCATTCGTCAACGGCATACTCAAAGGCACCAAACGTCGATTCACTTTGGCTGACACACAACGATTACCGACATCCGAATGCACTGCATATGCAAAATCAACTGCTGTAGCGCCTTTGGGTAATTCCATAATATGGCCTTTCGGCGTAAAAACATAAACTTCATCAGGAAACAAATCAATTTTTACATTTTCAATAAATTCTAACGAATTATGCGTACTGCGTTGCATTTCCAGCAAACGCTGAACCCATTCCCGTGCACGCAATTGCGCTTCATTGACCTCAACGCCTGCCGATTTATAAATCCAGTGCGCGGCAACACCATTTTCTGCCACTCGATCCATTTCTCGAGTCCGGATTTGTACTTCTAACGGAACTCCGAACGGACCAAATAACGTGGTATGCAACGATTGATACCCATTAACCTTGGGAATTCCAATATAATCTTTAAACCGTAAGGGCACGGGTTTGTAGGTTTGGTGTAATGCGCCCAATACCCGGTAACACGAATCAATATCCTCGGTGATAACACGAAATGCAAATACATCTGAAATTTCAGCAAAAGAGGCTTTTTTTTGGCGCATTTTGCGATACAGACTGTATAAATGCTTCTGACGTCCAAACACATGCTCGTAAGGGATGT
>CAZBSX010000200.1:0-3550 GCA_964494305.1 uncultured Legionella sp.
ATCGTTAAAGTTCGCGCCATTTATACCATATTTCAAGGCCAATCGCAATGTGATTCCTAAGCACTCTGCTTGCCCTTTGTCTCGAACCTCTGGTGCTTATGCTTCGAGATGGCGTAAACACCTCATCAGCACAAACGGATCGCTGTAATTGTGCCATTAGGCCCAACCCCATATGTAAGATAAGGAAGTTTGGCGTGCTTGCTAAGTTTCTTAAGGTCCTCTATAGTCAGATGGTGTTTTACCAGGTATTCACCTTCAAGGAGATAACATGGCTTTTAAAATAATGAGTTTATCCGCACTTGCATTAACTATTGCTATGGCGCAAGCACCGATGGCTATTGCGTGCTCTGGCAAACATAAAGAAGACTGGATTCTGAAAGTGACTGAAAAACTGGACCTCAGTACAGAACAAAAAGTTAAAATCAAGTCCTATGCACACAAAGCAAAACTAGAACTTGAATCAAAGCATCACGAATTGAAAGAAATCCATACCCATGTCAATGAGGCATTTCATTCTGGTAATATCAATGAAGCAAAAGTAGATGAATTTGCCAATCAAGAAGAAAAGGTAATGGGCTCTATCGCCAGAATTCGATTACATGAACGCTTTGAAGTCTATAATACGCTCAATGAAAAACAAAAAGAAAAAATGGGAAAAATGATTAAAGATTGGGAAGAGAAGCATCACAAAAACTAACGTAGATTCGTCATTTTCAGCATCCCCGCGTAGCATCAGCGGGGATCCATTCATAGTATGCAATCGGCGTGGGTTGGCAACCACGGCAACTTGTCCCACAGCCTTCTTTCTGGCTCAGTTTACGAATCAACGCTTTATTGATCCAGATAGCCATGATCGGCTCTAGAGCTTCTGCGGCAATCCGAAATTCTCGACTTAATTGCTCGACACTCACAACTCGGTTATGTTGCATGTAATTACGAATGGCTAATAGCACGTCGTCCTCCCGATTTTGCAAGCTTCAAACCGACGCCCACCAATGCCACTAAACATGCACCCCACCCTATCCGATACATGACAGCAACTTGCGCTGGACTACTCATCCAAGTCGCTATTTGATAAAAAGCAACTGCAACACCATACGCCAACCCCAACGACCATACAATTGAAAACCACATCAAACGTCGAGTCGCTTCTTGACGAATCGCCGCCATCGTGGAAACGCAGGGAATATACAACAAAATAAACAATAAGTATGCGTAAGCCGCAATGGGAGAAGCAAAATATTGTGTCAAGAGATTAGGTAGCGCTGCTTCCGCACCTGGAGAGACCGGAGCGGATGTTGCAAATCCCAATAATAACGCCAAGTGTTCATAAATTGTTAGTATTGATTGTTGGCAGATTTGCCACAGATCCAACGAGGTCAGGACTTGCCAAGTATCCGTTACATGATTGATTTGGGAATACAAATGATTCAATGTCCCGATCACCACTTCTTTGGCCAACATGCCAGTCACGAGACTCATCACCGCAGGCCAATTATCGGCTTCAATGCCCATTGGCGCAAACATCGGGGTCAACCAATGCCCCACATACGCCAAAACGGATGAATCAGTGCCAATAGACCCCATATTTAAACAACTCAAACCCACACACAGAGGAAGAATCACCTTACCTGCGCGCACCAAGAAATAACGCAGTCGGAGCCCTGCCTCTTTCGCCAAACGACGTAACGAAGGGCAATGATACGCAGGCAATTCTAGCATTAACGGACTAGCAGGACCCGATAAGAATGTGCTCCGCGCTAAATAACCCGTGAGGATCGCCATCCCAATGCCCATTAAATAAAGGGAAAAAATAACTTGGTAGCCTTTGGTAGGGAAAAATGCGGCGACAAAGACGGCATAGATGGCCAGACGTGCGCTACAAGACATATAAGGATTCATCAAAACCGTCAAAAAACGATCACGTTCAGTTTGCATAGTCCGGGCCGCCAGAATAGCTGGAACATTACAACCAAACCCAATAATCATCGGAACAAACGCTTGTCCAGGCAAGCCCAAACTCCGCATAACTCGATCGACAATAAATGCGACGCGGGCCATATAGCCTGAGGATTCTAAAAAAGCCAATAAAAAATACATAATGGCTAATACCGGAATAAAGGTAATGAGCGTATGAAACGCTTGTCCCACCCCAAAAGCTCCAATTTGAATCAACCAAGATGGTGCATGCCATTGCGTCATCAGCCAAGCCGGAGCCTGCATAAAAATGGCTTGAGACAACATATCAAACCCAGTTTGCACTGCGCCTCCCACTCCAATGGCTAGAAAAAACACGCCAAACATGAGGGTCAAAAACAGCGGTAAGGCCCAAAAACGATGCAAAAGAATACGATCAAGTTTCGCAGTAATCTGTTCTTTAGCATCCGTACGCTTGGTTTGAGCCGCTGCCACCCAAGCGTGCACCATTTGATAGCGCGCATCCGCCAATACAATATCCAAATCATCGATGAGCACTGTAGATTGACTCTCGGGTTCCGGCGGTTTTTCCATCCATCGATAGGCATAATAAACCGCATGATCTTTGCCATCGGGATATCGAGATGGCACTTTTTTCTGGAGTTGCTCCCAATAACGCACAACAGGCTGAGGTAAATAAGCACTCAATGCTTCGCCAGGTGTATCCGTAGGATGAGGATTATTGAGATGAACAGCCAATTGCTCCAAACCAATCTGTCGATGAGCCTGCAATGTCACAACCGGGCAGCGTAATTGTTGAGATAAAGCCTTGCTATCGATCTGAATACCCGCCTGAGTAGCAATATCCATCATATTTAAAGCTACGATCACCGGTTTACCCAATTCCAGGAGTTGGCTAGTCAAAAATAAGTGACGCTCTAAATGACACGCATCCACAATATTAATAATCAGGTCAATATGACCATCAACCAGGACTTGATCCGTAATTTGTGCGTCTTTGGCACAGGATTGATCAGGGAGACTTAAGGCATATACGCCCGGTAAATCAATGATTTCAACGGTTTTTTCGGAATCAAAATACCAGCCGGACTTCTTTTCAACCGTCACGCCAGGCCAATTGCCAACGCGTTGCTGACTACCCGTCAAACCATTAAACAGGGTCGTCTTACCGCAATTGGGATTTCCTACCAAAATCACACGCTTTGTCATAATTTCTTCCAATGCAAGGCCAGTAGATCCTCATGACGTAAAGCGAGCATAACGCCACGTAAATCAATTTGAATAGGATTACCGAGCGGTGCAATGCGCACTACACGAATCACCACACCCAAAGTCATGCCCATCGCCAACAATTGACTGCGAAATGCTGAATTGACTGTGCCGTAATCTAACAAACGAAAACGCGCTCCAGGCATCCAATCGCTCAAATCACTCATAGTCTACTCAGTCATACTTAGAGAATTACCAGGCTATATTATACCACAAATGTGAGCGAGAATCATTCTCATATCGAGGAAAAACTTGTTTTTAATGAAGACATTTAGCGCAGATAAATAACGGAATTAAAAACAAATTTCAACGAAAAGACCGCGGTTTTGCGTAAGTCCTAGAT
>CAZBSX010000201.1:0-3548 GCA_964494305.1 uncultured Legionella sp.
ACAACGCGACAAGCAGCTTGGGCGTGATATTCGTTTGATTCATGATCAACATCATGCGATACAAATTCCAGCCGAAAAAAAATTAACGCTCATCTGGCATCAAGATGCTTATCACATGTACTGTAATGGTGATGGCGATCAGTGGCAACTGAGGTCGCTACCTCATGCGTGCGTCGCCCCACTCAATATTGATTTTACGCAAGAATCTCTTGACTACGATAGTCGTTACCAACCCCTATACGATTATCTGCTCAAAGAAAACTATCACACCATCAAGCACAGGAAGCAATTTGGGCGTGATATTCAGTTGGTTCATGATCAACATAATGCGGTACAAACTCCAGCCGAAGAAGACTTAACGCTCATCTGGCATAAAGATGCCTACTACATGTACTGTAATGGTGATGGCAAGCAGTGGCAATTGCGAGCGTTACCTCCAGCACTCGTCGCCTCATTAAACATCGATTTTACGCAAAAGTCCCTTGACTACGATAGTCGTTATCAACCCCTATACGATTATCTGATCAAAGAAACCTATCACACCGCCAATCTCGATACGTTACAAATTTCGGCCAAACGCGCTACACGCAATATCGAAGAAATCATTCGTAATTCGGATCATTATTTCAAATTATTTTTCTGCAACAGTTATATGATTTATCGACTCAATCAAGAATTGCAGAAACAATTAGAGCATTTTACCCGCACATCACAACACTTTGTTATGAGTCGTTTGGATATTTTGCAAACCGACTATATCGCACCTGTTATGCTTGAAGCAGATCTTTGGGAACATCGATTAGGGCTAACCGGAAAAATCACTGAGCCGTTACAAGAAATGATTGATGAATGCTACCAAGGCCTGGTATTTCCACTCAAATTAAGTTTTGCGGAAAAAGAACGTTTAATTAGCAACGATACCGTACTTAAGCAACGTATTGATGCCGAAGAAAAAAGGCACAATGCTGCAGCTGAAATCGATCAAGAACGTGTCGAGACTAAAAAGAAAGTGGCCAATTTTATTCGCTCGTTGCGCGCATTTCAAAACACTATTTTTTGGTCGCCGGTGCTTATTTCGGATCTAAACGCTATGTACCAAGTTGATATTAAACCCAAATTAGAAGCACATCAACACGCCTTCATCCCGAATTGGATTGCCAGCATTCCACCTCGATTACATGCAGATAATTTAGCGGCAGTTAAAACTTTAGTATCAACCTATTATGAAGATTTAGCAGCTTTCTCATTACTGAGTACGGCCGAGGAAGAAAAGTTTTGCAAAATATTGGGTGAATTTATTGAACAACTAGCAAAACCGCTCTCTGAAGACGTTATGGTTCGATATCGTGAGCACATTGCTCCCGCTTTAGAAAAGCATAAAAACTCCTTCATACCCGCTTGGATTAAAGACATCACGCCTGTTCTAAACTCCAGCAGCAAGAGCAAGCTCAATGCGGTTGCTGAACAAGCATCTACGTATGGTGCCTACCTTAGTGGTCTAGAAGCAACTCAACAGCTCGCTCTTGGTAATTCCACCGAAAAACTAGCGTATCTGAAGCAAAGACAGACACAGCATCAGACATTACGCCGCAAACAATATCGCCAGTCTTTTGCCAAACATCATCTTCATACTCAGATCAGTCGGCTTCCCTATCAATCTATGGGGTTCGCGCACGCTGTGATTCATAAAGAATATTGTCGTGAGTTACAACAATATCTTACACGCAATGCGCCTGAGTTACTCAACGATATTGACCAACAGACCGCTGTGGATATTTGTCTTAACGAACGGATTCAAGCTAAATCCGAGCAATTTAAACAAATATATCACTCGCATTACCAACGCTTCGATCATATTCAAACGGCACTCAACGAATTTAAAACACTTTTGCAGAAAGATCGGAGTTTACCACTGCGCTTACGTCAGGAAAAAATGACTTGCCTCAAGAGAATAGAAGACATCATTCAAAAGCCGGTGCCACATGAATCCGAGGAACTTGAGCCACATTTAAATCTGCGCTTACACAAAGTCATCCTTGAAATTCAGCAAGCAGAATCAACTTTATTAAAACATGCGCCACAATATACTCGTATATTGGATTGGCTCCTAGATTGCCTTGAGCAGTTGTTCATTGCTATCGGCTATCCATCCAAACGACAACAACACTATACAGCCTTAGTCAATGCACACACACCTCTGGCCGCTCAGCCTGGACGTTGGGCACATTTTTTTTCTTACGATACGCCACCTCGGACCGTCATCAGGACCCCAGGGCCTACACCAGCACCAGGTGGTGGATCGTCTGGGGGGAATACGTGATGATAAATTTGTTGCATCTTGTGCTAATTTATTATTAAATTTGAATCCTAGCCATTCAGAGGATAAATCTCTTGCAACCTTCGTTAAGATACCAAATTGGGCAAATGTTATTAGTAGGATTTGAAGGCGCGCATGTTGCGCAAGATGCGCCCATTGCACAGGCTATTATTGAAGATGCAATTGGCGGTGTGATTTTATTTGATTACCATTTCCAAACGCAACGATTTGAAAAAAACATTCAAAATCCGACTCAAGTTGCGCAACTGAATCACGGGTTACAAGCACTCAATACCGAGGCGCGATTACGCGATCACCATCCTGCTTTGCCGTTGCTCATCTCAGTAGACTATGAAGGTGGACATGTGAATCGCTTAAAAGAGGCTTATGGATTTCCGCCGACAATTTCTGCTGCCCTTGTCGGTCAAATGGATTCGGAATCCGTATCCCAAGCTGCCAATCGTATGGCAGAAACTTTACAGCAATTAGGATTTAATTTAGATTTTGCACCGGTCGTCGATGTCAATGTCCGTGCAGATAACCCCATTATCGGGCAATTGGGCCGCAGTTTTTCTGCCGATCCGCAACACGTAGCAGATTGTGCCCATCTCTATGCCCAATCATTTGCGCAACATCGCATTCAATGTGCCTATAAACACTTTCCGGGACATGGAAGTTCTGTGGCTGATTCGCATTTGGGGTTTGTGGACGTGACTGATACCTGGCAAGAGTATGAACTTTTACCTTATCAAAACTTAAATGATGCTGAGCATGTTTGCCAAATGATCATGACTGCCCATATCGTGAATCGTCAATTAGACCCTTCTGGTTTACCAGCAACTTTGTCGCATACGATGTTGACCGGGCTCTTGCGTGATCAATTAGGGTTTCAAGGCGTTATCATTACTGATGATATGCAAATGAAAGCGATTTCCGATCATTATAATATGGAGGCAGCGATCACATTAGCCATCAATGCCGGCGCAGATATGTTGATCTTTGGTAATCAATTGAGTGCAACACCACAAAACCCTAGAACTATCATTGATTACATTGAATCCCAAGTCAATACTGGAAAAATTTCTGCTGAACGCATTCATAACGCCTATTCAAGAATCGTCAAATTCAAAAAGCCACTTTAATAGCCATAGTCAATATTGCTTGTTTTATAAATAAGGAGTAGAATATTGAACCAAATAATAGCGAGAAAATGATATGAAAAAAACGCTAA
>CAZBSX010000202.1:0-3538 GCA_964494305.1 uncultured Legionella sp.
TCTTATGAGCTACCCATTCCAGTTCATAATACAAATCTTCTGCTTGCTGAATATCGGCCTTAGCGTTACTTTCAAACCAATAGCGCTCGCGTTGAAAGGGGTACAATGTGATGTTTTTGAGCGGTTGATTTGCTGGCGCTTCTTCTAAAATAAGATGAGCATTGGTTCCACTAAATCCAAAGGCACTGATACCAGCAATTCGTCTTTCTTGATCCCATGCACTCAATCTATTCGATAAGGCAATCCTGGTGTCCTCTAATATAATATTGCGATTCAAAACACCAAAATTATTATTCTGAACCAAGGTTTGATGTTGCAGCATCAATACCACTTTGATTAATCCTGCTATCCCCGCAGCTGCTTCTAAATGACCTATCTGAGTCTTCACCGCGCCCAAATACAGCATATTATTGTCGGTGCGTGCACCACCATATACGCGTTGTAATGCGCTGACTTCAATTGGATCGCCCAATGATGTGCCTGTGCCATGAGTCTCAACAAAACTCACATCGCTGGCACTAACCCCAGCTTGTAGTAATGCCGTCTCTATCACGCGCTCTTGACTCGGGCCATGTGGTACCGTTAAACCACCGCTTGCACCATCTTGATTAACCGCACTCCCCTTAATCACAGCAAGAATGTTATCTCCGTCGCGCTTTGCATCACTGAGTCGCTTTAACAGTACCAATCCACACCCTTCTCCGCGCACAAAGCCATCCGCATTATCATCAAACGTCTTGCATCGACTCTCAGCAGACAACATGCCACCTTGTGCTAATCGCTCGGTATAGCGTGGATTGAAAATAAGATTCACGCCGCCGACAAGTGCCATATCCGATTCACCCAAACGTAAACTCTGGCACGCAACATGTACACTCACCAAAGACGATGAACACGCGGTATCTATAACCATTGCAGGTCCTTCAAACCCATAATGATGGGAAATTCGACCCGCCGCAGTAGATAAAGCATTTCCTGTTGCTAGATAAATATTATTATCGACATTATTACCCATCGCTTCTAACAAACGCACATAGTCGTTTGAAGCCAAACCGATAAATACGCCCGTCTTACTGTGTTTTAACGCTTCACGAATTAATCCGGCTCTTGCTAGGGTTGTTTCTGCAACTTCAAGTAATAGTCGATGTTGTGGATCTAATAGCTTCGCTTCTTTGGGGCTGATATTAAAAAAAGCGGCGTCAAATAAATCCACCCCATCAATAAATCCACCCTGCATCAACGGTGCCGCTATTCCAGGTCTCGCAGGATACTTAATAATCGCATCTCGTCCTTCCAACAAGAGTTCCCAGTATGCTTCTGGCGAATCAGAGTCACCCGGAAAACGACAATCCATTGCTATGATAGCGATTTGCTCATCATCCGATACTTGCCTTGTCGCAACCGATGTTCTAGTCACTTTTAGTTCCAGTATTTGAGTTAATAAATAATCCGTTAATGCGCTTATTGTCGCGTAATCAAAGACATGCTGTGTCTGAATTTTTAAACTATTATTCAAAAGACGTTCGATTTGTTGTCCAAATTCGATCGCCACCAAAGAATCCATTCCTAAATCAAAAAAACCTTTGTCGACATCAAGTAACTGTGTCGACTTGTATTGAAGTAATTTTGCCAACAGTTCCGATAAATGCTCACTCAATAAGTGTCTCGCTTTTTCCAAAGACAACTCTTTGAGGGCCGGTATCAAATTTTCTGAATGGTGCACAAGGGATGTCTGCACAAATGCAGTCAAGAGCGGCTTATGTTTGATAGCCTTCACCTGATAATTGCTCCAATCCGTTGACATAACGCTTATTTTCTCTAGTACATTAGCGCAAGACAACACATAGTGTAATGCGCATAAACCATCATGTGTTTGTAAAATTTTGATAAAACTTTGCTCAATCTTAGAGAGCTTAGATAATGCAGAACCAATTTCTCCCCATGCACCCCAGCCAATACTCAGTCCTTTTAATCCTAGTTTACGGCGATAGGTGATGAGCTTATCTAAAAAGGTATTTGCCGCAGCATGATTACTTTGGCCTGGCGAACCTAAAACACCTCCAACTGATGAAAATACAATAAATTGCTCTAAGTCCGTATCACGACTTAATTCATGTAAATACCAACCACCATAGACTTTGGCCTGATACACTCGATGAAAATACTCAGCGGTTTGATTCAATACCGCCGCATCTGCTAAAACACCCGCACTATGAATGATATGCTTCACTAGTCCCTGTGTCGCTTCAATATCTCGATAGACACTTGTCAGCGCTGCTTTATCGCTAATATCTACCGCATACGAACACACTCGAGTCCCAGCCATACCCCACGCTGCAAATTGTTCGCGCTGCTCTTCGGTTGCTTTGCGTCTTGATAATAGCGCTATCTCTTTTACCCCTTGGTCGATTAACCATCCACATACCGCATAGCCAATCCCTGATAACCCCCCAGTAATCAGATACGTGCCATTTGGTGACACCGCTCGTTCATTGGTCACAACCACTTTTCCAATATGGCGTGCTTGTTGCAAGTGCTTTAATGCATCGACCACCTGTACCATTGGGAAACATTGCAGTGGCAACGGTTTAATAGCATGGGTCACATGCCATCTCAGCACACGCTGTAATAAATCAGCACCCCATTGCGGACGAGTTGCCAATTCTTTGTCTAGCGCTACAATGTGATATGACACATCGCCTCGAACGAATTTAACTTGTGCCTCAGTCCAAATATCACGCTTTGCAATTTCAATAAATCGCGCGTCTTGCGCGCAGCATTTTAAACTTGCCTCAACAAACCCTGGACCTGTAAGAGAGTTCAAAACCACATTGACACCGCGCCCTCCTGTATCACGCAATAATTGCGCTACGAATTGTACCGAGCGTGAATCATAGATATGTTGAATACCGATATTTCGTAAGTAAGCTCGTTTTGCTTCACTACCAGCACTTGCATAAACAATGGCCCCTACCGAATGTGCATAAGCAATGGTTGCTAATCCTATTCCGCCACTCGCTGCATGAATTAAGATGGTTTCTTGCTTACCTAATTTGGCAATATCAGACAAACAGTGTAAAACCGTCATATACACACTGGGTATGCTCGATGCTTGTGCAAAAGAAAAATCTCTAGGAATCTTAGCAATCTGCTCTTGCTGTACGGTCACATTAGACGCCAATGTCCCGTCCGCAAAACCAAATACCCGTTCTCCAATAACATAGTTGGTGACAGAAGAACCCACTTCAGTCACTATGCCCGCAAAATCAATACCCAATCCATGTTTTAAATTTGGCTGTAATTGCATTGCGAACAAAACGTCTTTGAAATTCAGTCCAACAGCTTTGATTTCAATGCGAAGCTGATTATGTTCGAGTGGTAGCAATACTAACGATTCAATGCCAATCTCGTCTAAAATCCCTTGCGTACTCGCTAACATACGATACGCTGCATACGTCGATTGCTGCTTAAAAAGAGTGGCATTGCGATTCAATTCACTGGAACGTAAGCGACACACCATCATGTCATTTGCATGAAT
>CAZBSX010000203.1:0-3530 GCA_964494305.1 uncultured Legionella sp.
TTTGCGAACGTACGCATATTGAAATAATGATCGCATTTCTTGCACAATTTTAAAATTCACTGGGTGGGTAAGGTGTGTCTGTAGCGTGCGTGGAATGAACCAAGCACTGAGCCAACCTAAGAGCGCGACGACCATCATAATACTTGAGATAATGCTTTTTCCATGGGGGTGTAAAATTAAGATCCCGCCAAGGATTGTCCCAATTAAAATTGCAATGAAGGTTGCAGCTTCAATTAACCCATTCCCTTTCAATAGATCTTCTTTGGCTAGGAGCTCTGGAAGGATCGAATATTTCAACGGACCGAAAAAAGTCGCTTGAATCCCCAATAAAAATAAAACTGTCATCAGCAAGGTAATATGTTGCAAATAAAATCCCAAAGCTGCACAAGGCATGAGTAAAACTTCGATGAATTTTACTCGAAGGGTCAATTGCGATTTTTGATATTTATCTGCCAATTGGCCAGCAGTAATGGAAAATAAAAAGAACGGTAAAATAAACAAACCTGAGGCTAGAGCGACTAACAGTTGGGCATTGAGGGCTAACGATTCAGCTAGTCGAAACACAATAAAAATAATGAGGGCATTTTTGAATATATTATCATTACAAGCGCCCAAAAATTGCGTAATAAATAAAGGCAATAATTGGCGTGAACAAAGCAAAGACCATTGATTCATGACGCTCACAACAGACAATATGAGATGTGATTATCATGCCAGATTTTAAATAAAATAGCAGTATTATCCGGGCGGATCGTGCTTGACTAAAAAAGTCTTCAAAATTTCCATGGGTGTCCGCACGAGATACTGAGATTGCTGCTGTATGAGCAGTGCCTCGGCTTGAAATCCCCAAGTGACGGCCATACAGGAAATGCCCGTTTGTTTTGCGGCATCGATATCGCGTGTTTCATCCCCGATATAACAGACGGTTGCTTTGGCATGCGGTACGTGTTTGAGAATTCGCTTCAA
Organism: uncultured Legionella sp.; assembly: GCA_964494305.1. Taxonomy (GTDB): domain Bacteria; phylum Pseudomonadota; class Gammaproteobacteria; order Legionellales; family Legionellaceae. The sequence continues at coordinate 967 of CAZBSX010000203.1, forward strand.
GGTTTTAGCTTTGTCAAAGTATTTCGGAGCGTGGGTAATACTTTGAAAATATACAGCTAAATTGTGGTGGTTTAGCCAGGTTTGGACATTGGATTTCGAATTTGAAGAGACGATGCTCAATAGGTATCCCGCAGCATGTAATTGGGCCAAGATATGCGGAATATCGGTGAAAGGTTGCAGGGTCAATATATCGCGTTGCATCTGTTGCGTTGCTTGATAGAGAATGATCGGTAATTTATACAACGGGATTTGGAAGTGATGGAGCCATGTTTTAGAGTCCATGTGTCGTAGGGTTACAATATCCTCGGGTGCGATTTGTCGAAAACCATGCTCCGCTGCTAATCCATTAAACACAGTCAGCGCACACGAAAAACTATCAACCAGTGTGCCATCAAAATCAAAAATCAAATGCGCCAGACCCGACGATGGTGAGCAATTGTTCATGATAGATGACTCATTTCGTGGTTCTTATGTTTGTGAAACCATCTCCGCATTGTAGAGTGTCGGGCAGAGGCTTGCAACTCAATCAGAGCAACCGCACGTGTGGCCGTATATTACACCGATTGCCTATATCCCTCGCTCCGCCTATATCACTCGATCTGTCTATATCCCTCGCTCTGCCTATATCCCTCGCTCCGCCTACATCCCTCGCTTTATGCGAGGGATCCAGAGATCCTGAAAATTTTTTGGATCCTACGGACAAGCCGTAAGACATAAAAAACTGGATTGAACGCATACAATCTTAGTCTTTTCCTGATTTGTGTATTAACAAACTTAGTCTATACTTTTTAAATATGACAGCTGTTTTTTGAAGAAAAATGTGTTTTTTTATCGGGTCTATACTCAACATGGAGCACGAGCGATGAACAATCCCACGAAACGTCAACACGGTTTTGGTTTGCTTCAAGTCGTTCTGATCGTTGCGGTGTTAGGCATTATAGCTGCTGTTATCATCCCCAAGTTTTTAAGTGCACAGCGTAATTCACAACAAGTCGCGATAGATGATGTTGCCGAAGCACTGGGTACAGCGAGTGCACATAACCGTGCCGGGTGCTTAGATCTCGGGAACGTGGTTACTGCAGGTCAGTGTATCACCATTGCAAAATGTTCGGACATTGCTGCTGCGATTACCCCTGCGTTAACATTAGGCGTGGCTGGTGCGCCAATCGCCAATACCTATAATCTTGCAGTTGATACGGTGGTTACAACGAATGGCGTAGAAGCCACTTGCACGTTGCAAATGAATAAAGACGGTACTACCTATACACAAACGTATGTTGTAACAGGCGCAGGTAATTGATGGGCGAGGCGCTATGCACAATGAAAAGACGTTTTCACGTCCGTTTCGTTGTGCATTCTATGTTTAAATTCGATACACTACCCCTGCTTTTCCAAGATTAAGGTTTAACGAAGCGTGACTCAATGAATTATTAGCATTGGTGGTTGTGTTGTCTTGAGTAGACGATATCGTTGAAGAGGAGCTAGGATTTTGCCAATTGAGTGAGTAATGCAGCGCTAAATAACGATATTCTCCTGAGAATGACCAATGTTCAGTGATTTTATATTCTAGTCCTACACCGGTAGTCCAACCTAAAACCCACCAATTTCTTTTTGATCCTGTAGTGTCTGCTACGGATACGGAGTTTGCGATGCCTCCTCCTGTATTGGCTGATGCATAGAATGGAATCGCCATGTGGGCCTCGGTGCCACCGATTAAGCCGTACAGATACGTAGTTGGAGCCAGTAAAAACCCACCACGTCCTAAAAAAGAAAACATGGATTGAATATCCACGTTTCTTTGTAATACATAGGTTTGTGGCGCACTACTCACTGTTGTTGAAGTAATGGTCCCACTGTTATAAAATTGTGTTGTTGTAGTGCTTGTCAGGTTATTGGTCCCAATGGATTTTGCAATGAGATTATCAAAAATAGTCCCTTCAAGTTGCCCACCCCAGACTAGTCGAGAATCAGCGTGATGGAAATTATATCCGATGAATACATCCGCCTCGGATCCTGTAAGGCTTCCATTCGAATATCCCGCTGTGTGAGTGACGGTTGTTGAAATCTGACCAGAGCCATTATTCAAACTAGGGGAATACGTACTGGAATCAATGGTGGTTCTTTCGTTCATGGTTCCAGAACCGGCTGCAAAATGCAGACCCAAATAGGCGCCTTGCCATAATTCGACTGCGTTTTTAGACGGTTTGGGCCATTCGAGCGATTTGATAAACGAAGGTGTAGGGTGTATGGCCTCTTGGGTTTGCCCTGAATATGCGCATATGTGCGGGAGTACGACCAAACTTGTGAGTAAGAGATGAGACAATTTTGTATTACGGTGAGTCATGAAATGTCCTTATAAAAAAAATCTCTACTATGCTGATTGTTGTGGATCTTAAAAACAAGCACGCACTATATGAGTTTTGCAAAACTCAGTCAATCTATAGCATAGAAAATGGAAGATTGAGTGAATTAGTCGCGACGAGCTCACGACAATCTCTTCAGATGATCCAGCATGCGCTCTTATGGTGAACCTTCACTGAGTACTCACATTTTAGAGCACGTAT
>CAZBSX010000204.1:0-3471 GCA_964494305.1 uncultured Legionella sp.
GTCCTGGCGATAGCGGATTCGATAATAATCAGCATAGGGTTCAAAATGTAAATCGGTAGCGCCGCGTACAATGGCTTGGTGTAACAGACGTTGTACAAAAGCAACAATAGGTCGCTCATCTTGAAGATCGTGGAGATGCTCTGGTGTCAATTGCACGGATTGCATCATCGGGAGTTGCTGCGTATGCACGTAATGAGTGAGTCCTTGATGGTCAGTATCTCTTAGGACTTCGTCAATCATCGTACTGAGTTTGTTCGATTGCGCAATGTTAATCAGGATCGGGCAATTGGTTAAAAATTGGATTTCTTTGAGTGCTTTGATTTGATTGGGATCATCAATGGCAAGATAAAGGTGTTGCGTATCATATTGAATAGGCAACACATGATATTGGCGCAATAAATTTGCGATGAGAAATTGTTTGGGTAACGCATTGAGATCGATGTCGTCCAGATCAACCCAGGGTAAACCAAATCGTTTTGCTAATAACTTGGCCACCGTTTTAGGGCAAAGTTGGGCCTGTGCCACTAGGTAGGGTAATAAACGGTACCCATTTGCCTGCGCTGCCTGCTGGTATTGTCGAGCTGTCTCGATCGATAAAAAATTTTCTTGGACCAACAGCAAAGCGGTTGGATTGAGCGTATCATCCATGAGGGTTGGCATTGTAGATTTCCGTGCGCGTAAGTCTAATCTAATTCCAGAAAAATATCACGGGGTTCTGTATCGCATACAATAAATCTCTGGTTACCCAGTTGTGAAACCGGTTAGTTCTTGCTAATGTTAAATAACCAGGAATTCTGTGAAACCTCAAGGTTGAGGAGAATGATATGATCAAGGGATGGGTGATTGGATTGGGTATCGGGCTTTGTTTGGCAAGCTCAATGGGATCTGCAGCGGGAGCGGACGCTGCTGCAGCACAACAAATCCAACAATTAAATAGTCAGATTCAAGCACAATTGCAACAAATTCAAGAAGCGCAACAAAAGCAAATGAAAGAATTGAATACTAAAATTCAAACCCAGTTAAAGCAAATTAAAACTGATTTAGATGCGAGTATTGCGAAAGTGAATACTCAAAATCAGACGCAATTGAAACAAGTCCAAGACACATTGCAAGCACAGATCAAGCAAATCCAGGCCGAGACCACAAAAAATCATCCCTGATGAGATTGCTATGATTTGAAATAATGCATGATGTCCACTAGAATGAAAATGAATCTGTATGGATTTATTGACTGGGGATTGAGTCGCAATGACGTAAGGCGTGACTATGAGTAAACAGCGAAAAGATGATCAGCCTCTGATATCTGAAGCCCAATTGAAACTCACATTACCTGCGCTATTTTCACAGAGCCATGCACTAGAGAAACTTCTTGGTTCAAATATACCGCTCAATGAGCGGTATCAATATGATGCATCAACGGGTCATTTTAGCAGTAAGAAAAAATTTCAATGGTATGCTGAACATAGTCCAGAGAAAGATTTTTATGCGTTACTACACCCGAATGATCCGAAACGCAATTTGGCACAGTACCTATCAGAATCTGATTTAATAAAGTATTACCTGATTTATCGTCAAATTGGTGAACTTGTACAGAAAAAAAAACTTAAGATAGATTGGCGAGCATTATTTGTTGAAGAGATGACATCTCAAATTTACGCTGCGACCAAACAATCCTTGGATGAAACAATGACGAATAACCAGTCCAACTGGTCTGGCGCAAAAAATAAGTTTTATCATGGGTTACTTGAAACTATCTCCAAAAATCCTTCATTAGAACAAAAAACCCATTATTATCAGCAAATGATTGCGCAAGCGCAGCAGACGCATTTTCACTACGATAGCCCACAGCACGTGTTTCATCAGTTTTCTAGCCTGGTCGAGCAGTATGAATATGAACGACTCAGTCATGAGTTGGGTGATATGTTACAGCCTATGTTATATTATCCACGGACCGAAGCGCAGCAAGCGAACCTTTGTGCTACAGGGCGGCATTGTTTGTTCTTGGATAAAGGTACGAAACAACTCAAATATATTAATACGCGCGGGACTATTATGACCGTGCCGTCCACGTTGTTACTGTCAAAAAATACGCATCAGATCAAAGCGCAAGGTGAACAATGGGTCTTGGAGTATCAAGAAACTCCTGATTCCAAGACAGTGTCTCAGTTGTTAGTGACTCGCGCTTATCATCAGGATTTTGGCCCAGCTTTCCATATCAATTTAGAGACTATGCGGCAATTGATCCCCAAAGATTTTCCCGAAGATCCTATTATAAAACTCGCCGAAAAAACATTAAAAGCAATCAAATACACATCCGGTGGCTTACATCATGTGACGTCATTTTTTTCGCTAGATAACCCGATGACGATGCAACATCGAATGGCAGGACTCATTGAAATTCAAGCGATGTTGCGTGGGCATCCTACTCGAGAGATTCGTCAAGTGACGCAAAAGCCGGAAATGGCGGATTTTATGGGACGCGGACGCAATACGTATGTTTTCTATGATAACCCTCTGAAGCCGCACCAGTCAGAATTGTGGCATGTGGATCGTTCAGGCGACATGCCTGTATTGACACGATTTCCTATGGGCGATGCTCAGGCGAAGAATTTACGGTATTTATTTAGTGGTGCGCAACAAGGCAAATTGCCCGCAGTGCAGGATGAGGACAAGGCAACGCAAACGACATGGTATGAATTAGGGCGTAATGCACTCGTGAAAAAACTGGATGACCCTCATCAATCTCTGCTGAGATTATCAGAAGATGCGGCTAAAAACATACCAAATTTGATCTTATCCAGTACCAAAATATACCGACATTTTACGGATGATTGGACGTATGACGAAACCTCCAACGCGCTAACGGATTTATTAGAAAATACCGAAGTGACTCCTGAAAATACGCATTTATTAGACCGTTGTCGTAGTATTCATCAACATCTTGATCTCATTGAGCGCGATCGTTGGGGTGCATTTCCAGAATCACGCGGTGTAGTGCCGCCAGAAAAACGCAAAAAAATTATGCAAATGATGATGGCTTTGGTGAAAGATAAAGATGCGCCCGAAGCCCGACATTATTTTCGTACTCAGCATTGTGTGTATCATACGTCATTTATAGACAATCAATTGGCGCAGTATGAACCTGGCAGTTTTGTTTGGGATCAAAAAGATTTGTACTACTTGGATGAGCATAAAAATAAAACGGTTGTGCCCATGACGGATAGTATCCAACGTAAATTGCATGCGCTAGAAAATGCAGCTGGCTCTACAGAATTCACAATTTCAGCAAATGACGTCTATGAACTCATGACGCGACCGCGCATGTTTTATTACTACTGCAATATTCCGATTAGTTTCGATCTCCATTGGTTAGATTTTTCATATTATATTCCCTTGCGCTTTGATCGTAGCAAAGGATTGCATACTGGCACTGCGCAAGAAATGACGCGAGAAATTCAAGAGTATAAATTA
>CAZBSX010000205.1:0-3416 GCA_964494305.1 uncultured Legionella sp.
GATTTGGCGCTTATGTCGGACCGTCGGCTATCCTGATGCCCTCTTTTGTCAATATTGGTGCTTTTGTGGATACTGGTGTCATGGTGGATACTTGGGCAACGGTAGGCTCTTGCGCGCAGATCGGAAAAAACGTTCATCTCTCAGGCGGTGTTGGAATCGGTGGCGTACTGGAACCCTTACAAGCCAACCCAACGATTATCGAAGATAATTGCTTTATTGGTGCACGATCCGAGGTTGTTGAAGGTGTGATTGTTGAAAAAAACTCAGTGTTATCAATGGGTGTTTTTATTGGCCAAAGCACGAAAATCTTTAATCGCATGACGGGTGAGATCACGTATGGTCGTGTCCCTGCCGGCTCCGTTGTCGTCCCTGGGAGCTTGCCAGGTGACAAAGTGAATCTGTATTGTGCGGTCATCGTCAAACAAGTGGACGAACAAACTCGGGCGAAAACCCATATTAACGACTTATTACGAGATCTCGATTGACCATGACTGCTCATTCTATCCAAACGCTCTTACAGCAGCTCGTCGCATGCCGCTCCATCACACCAGAGGATGCGGGATGTCAGCAATTGATGATGGATTTTCTCAGTCAATTGGGCTTTCGTTGTCAGTCATTGAATTATCCACCTGTAGCCAATTTTTATGCCGAATACGGAGAGGGTGAACATTTATTTGTGTTTGCGGGGCATACGGATGTGGTCCCCGTCGGTGAAACTCCGTTATGGCATACCGATCCTTTCAACTTGGTTTTGCAAGATGGACTCTTATATGGTCGTGGCGTTGCCGATATGAAAGGCAGTCTCGCCGCAATGATGGTTGCCGTTCAACGTTTCGTCACTCAGCATCCGAATGGCGGGCGGATAGGGTTTTTAATTACATCCGGCGAAGAAGGCGATGATTATGCCTTTGGCACACCGTATGTGATGCAAAAACTAGCAGCGCAAGGCACTCATATTCATTATTGTATCGTGGGCGAACCCTCAAGCACTCAAACTGTGGGAGACATGATCAAAATTGGTCGACGCGGCTCACTCACAGGGAAACTGCATCTGCAAGGCAAGCAAGGTCATGTCGCCTATCCGCATTTGGCAAAAAATCCCATTCATCTATTAGCACCTGCATTAGCTGAGCTCAGTACTACCATCTGGGATCAAGGCTCGGAACATTTCCCACCAACATCATTCCAAATGACGCATATTCAGGCCGGAGGCCAAGCCACTAATATTATCCCACACGATGTGCATATGCATTTTAATTTCCGTTTCTCCACTGCTCACACCGCAGAGAGTTTACAAGCGCTCGTGATGGCATGTTTCCAACGTCATCAGTTACATCCTGAGATTGAATGGACCTTAAGTGGTAACCCTTTTCTTACGCAAACCGGTCGATTGCTCGAGATCTGCCAACAGGTGATTCGCACTCGGACACAACGCGATCCAGAATGCTCTACGAGTGGTGGAACATCAGACGGGCGGTTCATTGCACCCTATGGCATTGAAGTGGTTGAATTAGGGCCATCTAATCAAACGATTCACCAAATTAATGAATCTGTCGCGCTTGCCGATTTGGTGATATTAAGTGATTTGTATTACGATATCTTGCAGAAATTACTTACGCAATAGGTTCAGCTGCCTCAGTATCTACCAAGTCAGTCATCGAGTCATCGACCACTTTGACCACACAAGCATCCGACCACACATTCAACGCCGTCTCCATCATGTCAATGACGCTGTAAAAAGGCAAAATTAATCCCATTAAAGTAATCGGGACTGACATACTGGCCAACAAGCTTACGCTTAAGAAAAAACATCCCATAGGCACGCCCGCATTGCCAATCGCAGCAATCGTCGCAATCACAACCCACATGGCTTTGGTCGCAAAAGACAGTTGAATGCCATGATTTTGCATCAAATAAACAACCGTAGTGAAAATAAAAGCCGCACATCCATTCATATTTAAGCTTGTGCACAGTGGTAACACAAAGCGACTTATCTCAGGACGAATCTTCAGTTGCGCTTCTGCAGTACTCATGGTCACGGGCAATGTACCAATCGATGATTTCGAAAAAAATGCCAGCGACAACGCAGGCATCATTTTTTTCATCATAGTGAATGGCGCAATCCCCTTCCATTTTAACCAAAGCGGTAAAATCACAAGACCTTGCAACACATTGGCCAATACGACAACCAGTAGATATTGCCCTAAACCCTTAAAATCTGCACCCTGACGAAATTGCATCACAGTCGTAGTAATGAATCCGAATAAGCCAAGCGGAATCACCGCGATTACCCAACGCGTCAATACCATGAATAACCCATGTGCGCCCTTAAAAAATTGCGTAATCGTTTGTTTGGCTTGTGCGTCTGGAATAAAGCGAATCGCCGTACCAAATACAATGCCCAAGAGCAAGACCGAAATCACTTTGTTTTCCATAAAAGGAGAAAAAATGGTGGTCGGAATTAATGTACTGAGATACTCTAGATAATTTAATTGCTGCATCGGTTCAGCAACAGTAGCCACCGCATGCGCATCATTCACCATCGATGCAGGGGCAATCAATTGATACAACATAAAACTGACGCACGCTGCAACAAATGTCGTACCTAAGGTATAACACATCGTGCGGCGCCATACAGTTTTCATCATGCCCTGCGACGAATAACTCGATAAAGTGACAATAATAGATAACGCAATGATCGGTAAGCTCATACATTTAAAAACGCGCACAAATATATCTGCGATCACTTTTCCCAACGATTGCAATAGAGCAATATCAGACATCCCGGCTAAAATACCGAGTCCAATCATCAAACAATAGAGGAGTGGGGTATTAAAAGAAAATTTATTCTTGGGACTCGTCGGTGTGCACATAGAAAAACATCCAAAGATATTTGTATAAAAAAACAACATTTTACCATAATTTTGCCATTGTTGAAACTGTTAAAACAAAAATACTCAACAATTCCCCACCAGACGATATAATTATTCAGAAATTCTGTCTATAAAACTTGCATTTTTAGACCTCAATACGTTATAAAGTCAAGAAAGCCCTGTGATCCTATAACAATAAAAAGGTAATGTGCATGAATATTCTGACCCTCAATTTCGAAGAACCATTGACCTTACTCATTGCTGGACAAAAAGTTCAAATCGTTGCGTTCAAAACCCCAGAACCCGGTAATATCAAATTTGGTATTGATGCGCCACGAACTGTTCAAGTTCATCGCGAAGAAATTTATCAAGCCATTCAGCATAAAAAAGATCAAATCACCATACATGATTAAGCAGATCCGTCTTATTTACCTTCTAATTTTTGTTGGTATTGCGTTAGCTGCAAGCAGTATCAGTATGAACTATTGGCGTTTTCATTTTTCTGGAAATAACTACTATCCAGACGACAGTTTTAAAGTCAGT